>USDU01000103.1 GCA_900553635.1 uncultured Lachnospiraceae bacterium
GGTATGGTACGTCGCCCGAATTATGTAAAAGCGGAAGCCTACAATGAGAATATGGAGCGCTATGAGGTGGAGGCCGAAGGACTGCTGGCACGTGCCATCTGTCATGAGCTGGATCACCTGGACGGTAAGCTGTATGTGGATCTGGTGGAAGGCGATCTCTACGATGTAGAGACCGGCGATGATGACGAGGAGTAAATACGTATGAAAATCATTTTTATGGGAACCCCGGATTTTTCCGTGGGGACACTGGAAGCGCTGATTGCGGCGGGACATGAGATTACCCTGGTGGTATCTCAGCCGGATAAACCAAAGGGACGCGGTCATGAGCTGCAGCCCACGCCGGTGAAGGAGGCGGCTCTGAAGCATGGTCTGCCGGTCTATCAGCCGAAGAAGGTGCGGGATCCGGAAGTGATCGGGAAGCTTCGTGAGACGGAGGCCGATGTGATTGTAGTCATCGCTTTTGGTCAGATTATCCCGAAGGCCATTCTGGAGATGAAGCAGTACGGCTGTATCAATGTCCATGCTTCCCTGCTTCCCAAATACCGGGGCGCGGCCCCGATTCAGTGGGCGGTCATCGACGGCGAGAAGGAGAGCGGCGTGACCATCATGCAGATGGACGAGGGGCTGGATACCGGCGATATGCTCCTGAAAGGAAGCTTGGAGCTTGCGGCGGACGAGACGGGCGGCAGCCTTTTTGACCGTCTGAGTACACTTGGCGCGAATCTCTGCGCGGAAGCGCTGGAGAAGCTGCCAAAGGGTGAATTAAAGCCGGAGAAACAGGGCGAGAGCCCGACGGAATACGCGCGGATGCTGACCAAGGACATGGGTAATTTGAATTGGAATGAGAGCGCGGAGAAGCTGGAACGGCTGATCCGGGGCTTGAATCCGTGGCCCAGCGCCTATACAAAGCTTGGAGACAAGACCCTGAAAATCTGGTCTGCGCGGGTCTGTGAGAGAGCGGATGAAAATGCCGCCTGTGGGGAGATCATAAGAGTGACAAAGGATACTATCTGTGTGGCCTGCGGCGAGGGAGCGCTGGAGATTACAGAGCTTCAGCTTCAGGGTAAGAAACGGATGGATACGGGAGCCTTCTTGCGGGGTTATCACCTGGAGCCGGGCACAAGGCTTGGTTAGGTAAAGAAACCCCTCATTGGGATTCCGGTCTGCCCCGACGAGGGCAGATGAGTGAAAGGAGTGTTACAGTATGCCTTATGGATATGGCTATGGTTATTATTTTGATCCCACTTATATTTTAGTACTGATTGGCGTGGTGATTTCCCTGTGGGCTTCGGCCAAGGTGAAAACCACCTATTCCAAATACAGCCGGGTACGCAGTATGTCCGGCCTGACCGGAGCGCAGGTGGCAGACCAGATTCTGCGGGCCAATGGCATCTACGATGTGCGTATCGAGCATGTCAGCGGCGAACTGACCGATCATTACGATCCGAAGAACCGGGTATTACGTCTGTCGGATGTGGTGTATAATTCCACTTCCGTAGCGGCTCTCGGCGTAGCAGCCCACGAGTGCGGCCATGCGGTGCAGGACGATAAGGATTATTTTCCTCTTCGCTTCCGCAATGCGTTGGTGCCGGTGGCAAATTTCGGAACCCAGGCGGCCTGGCCGATTATCATCATCGGACTGATTTTCGGAAGCAGTTCATTTCTCGTTAATCTGGGAATTCTGCTGTTCTCCCTGGGCGTACTGTTCCAGCTGGTGACCCTGCCGGTGGAGTTCGACGCGTCCCATCGGGCGATCCAGATTCTGGGAAATACAGGAATCTTATACGGAGATGAGATTCGGGATACCAGGAAGGTCTTAAGCGCGGCGGCCATGACCTACGTGGCGGCTGCAGCGGCTTCTATCCTGTCTCTGTTACGTCTCCTGATACTCTTTGGAGGAAGAAGAAATCGTGACTAAAGGAACGGATATCCGTGAGCTGGCTCTGGGGATTCTGCTGGAGGTATCTGCAGGCGAGGAGTACAGCCACATTGCGCTTCGGAATGTACTGGATAAATACCAGTATCTGGAAAAGCAGGAGCGTGCCTTTTTAACCCGCCTGGTGGAGGGAACTCTCGAGCGGCGGATTGAGCTGGATTACATCATCGATCAGTTTTCCAGTGTAAAAGTAAGGAAACAAAAACCGGTCATCCGGGAGCTTCTTCGGATGTCGGTCTATCAGCTTAAATATATGGACAGTGTGCCGGATTCCGCCGTGTGCAACGAAGCGGTGAAGCTGGCCCAGAAAAGGGGCTTCCGACAGCTGAAGGGCTTTGTAAACGGCGTTTTACGGAACATTGCCCGAAATCTTTCAACGGTAAAGCTGCCGCCGGAAAAAGAACCGGTGCGTCACCTGTCTGTGCGTTATTCCATGCCGGAATGGATGGTAAAGGAGTGGCTGACAAGCTACGGGCGGGAGCAGACGGAAACTATGCTGGCAGCCTTTTATGAAAAAGAGCCGCTGACCATTCGGGTAAATAAGAACCGAATCAGCCCGGCAGAATTAAAAAAACGGCTTGAAGCGCGGAATATTCATGTCCAGCCAGCGCCCTACATCGACGGTGCGCTGCAGATGGACGGCTTCGATTATCTGGGCGGCCTCGATGAATTCCGGGAGGGACTGTTCCAGGTCCAGGACGTAAGCTCCATGCTGGCAGTAGAAATCGCGGGCGTAAAAGCGGGAGATCACTGCATCGACGTATGCGCGGCCCCCGGCGGCAAGAGCCTGTATCTGGCGGAAAAGGCCGGAGAGACGGGCGGCGTGGACGCAAGAGACCTGACGGACTACAAGGCGGAAATGATTCGGGATAACGCGGAACGGTTAGGCGTGACAAATGTAACAGTGTCCGTGAAGGACGCCTGTGTATATGATGAGGCCTCAAAGGAAAAAGCAGATGTACTGCTGGCGGATCTGCCCTGCTCGGGTTTGGGCGTTCTGTCAAAAAAGACAGACCTCAAGTACCGCATGAGTAAGGAACAGCAGCAGGAATTACAGGAGCTTCAGCGGAAGATCTTAAGCACCGCAGAGGCTTACGTGAAGCCCGGCGGAACCCTTGTATACAGCACCTGTACCATCAACCGGGACGAAAACGAGGAAAACGTCCGCTGGTTTCTGTCCCATTTTCCATACGAGGCGGTATCCTTGGACGACTGCCTGCCGGAGAAGCTTCGGAGCGAAACCACGAAGCAGGGATACCTACAGCTGCTTCCGGGAGTCCATCAGTGCGATGGCTTTTTCATTGCGAAATTCAGAAAGAATAACGGAAAATAGATATGGTACAGACGGATATCAAATCCCTGACCCTGGAAGAACTGAAAACAGAGCTTCAGAATCATGGGGAAAAGGCTTTCCGGGCAGGTCAGATCTACAACTGGATGCACGGAAAGCTGGCTTCCGGCTTTGATGAGATGAGTAATCTCTCCAGAAACTTACGGGAGCTTCTGAAAAATGAATACGAATATACGAATCTGGAGATTGTAGAGGTACAGCGGTCGAAGCTGGATGGAACCTGCAAGTATCTGTTCCGTCTCTCCGACGGCAATGTGATCGAGAGCGTCCTGATGCGCTATCATCACGGCAATTCCGTCTGCATCTCCTCCCAGGTAGGCTGCCGCATGGGCTGTCGCTTCTGCGCATCCACCATCGGCGGTGTGGTGCGCTCCTTAAAGCCCTCGGAGATGCTGGATCAGATTTACCGGATTCAGAAGGACAGCGGCGAGCGCGTCTCCAACGTGGTGGTCATGGGAACCGGCGAACCGCTGGATAATTACGATAACCTGCTTCGTTTTATCCGGCTTTTGACGGATGAAAACGGACTGAACATCAGCCAGCGGAATCTGACAGTTTCCACCTGTGGTATCGTGCCGCGGATCCGTCAGCTGGCGGATGAGAATCTGGCGATTACCCTGGCACTGTCGCTTCATGCAGTGACACAGGAAAAGCGTGCGGAACTGATGCCCATTGCCAATAAGTATCCTCTGTCGGAGGTGTTGGATGCCTGTGCGTATTATCATCAGAAAACCGGGCGTCGGATGACCTTCGAGTACAGCCTGGTAGGCGGCGTGAACGATCACCCGGAGGACGCGAGGCGTCTTGCGGCTCTGGCGAAACCCATTCACAGTCATATAAACCTGATTCCTGTAAATCCGGTGACAGAGCGGAGCTTTGTGCAGCCGAAAAAAGAGGTCATCGGTAATTTCAAAAAGGAACTTGAAAAATACGGGATAAATGTTACTATTAGAAGAGAAATGGGCCGCGATATCGACGGCGCCTGCGGACAGCTGCGCAGACGTTATCTGAAAAGCGGAGAACCCGGAGAGGAGGGATCAGATGCTGAAAGCCTGGGGCATGAAGGACATCGGGAAATGCCGTGAGATCAATCAGGACTATATTTTCGTATCGGAAGAGCCCATCGGAAACCTTCCGAACCTGTTTCTGGTAGCGGACGGCATGGGCGGCCACAAAGCTGGCGATCTGGCCTCTGAATATACGGTGGCGAAGGTACAGGAAGCGGTGTCCAAGAGTATGCAGACCATTCCCTATCAGATTCTGAAGGGCGCGTTCCAATATGCGAACCAGAAGCTTTTGGAGAAGGCGGGGGAGTCGGACAGCTACACGGGCATGGGAACCACGCTGGTGGCGGCGACAGTGAAGAACGACGCGGTCTACGTGGTAAATGTGGGCGACAGCCGCCTGTATAAAATCGGCGATAAGATCGAACAGATCACAGAGGATCATTCCCTGGTGGAGGAAATGGTCCGCATGGGAGAGATTTCAGAGGAACAGGCACGAAATCATCCCGACAAAAATATTATTACGAAAGCAATGGGCGTGTCGGACACGGTGGAGCCGGATTATTTCGACACAGATCTTCAAAAGGGCGAATGCCTTCTGATGTGCTCGGACGGTTTGACAAACATGGTCAGCGACCGGCAGATCAAAGAGATCGTGGAGCTGCGCACGGATCTGGAATCCTGTGCGAAGGAGCTTATAAGAGCAGCCAACCAGAACGGCGGAAGAGATAACATTGCTGTCGTATTAATAGAGCGTGTATAACGCGGATAGGATGATGAGGTGAAATTATGGTAAGAATTGGAATGTTTTTAGGAGACCGCTACGAGATTCTGGAGAAAATCGGATCCGGCGGAATGGCAGAGGTCTTTAAAGGAAAGGATCATAAGCTGAACCGTTTTGTGGCGGTAAAGGTACTGAAGGATGAGTTTGTGGAGGATAAGAATTTTGTCCGCAAATTTAAAGAGGAGGCCCAGGCCGCGGCGGCGTTGGCCCATCCGAATATCGTGAATGTCTACGACGTGGGAGACGAGCAGAATATCTTCTACATCGTCATGGAGCTGGTAGAGGGCATCACCCTGAAGACTTATATCGAGAAGAAAGGACGTCTGACGGTGAAGGAGGCCACCAGTATTGCCATTCAGGTGGCGTCAGGTCTGGAGATTGCCCATAACAATCAGATTGTACACCGAGATATCAAGCCCCAGAATATTATCATTTCCCGGGAGGGCAAGGTGAAGGTGACTGATTTCGGTATCGCCAAATCCATCTCTTCCAATACGAATACGGCGGACGCCATGGGATCTGTACACTATACGTCCCCGGAGCAGGCCAGAGGCGGTTACAGCGACGCCAAGAGCGACATTTACTCTCTGGGTATCGTCATGTACGAGATGGTGACCGGACGGGTGCCCTTCGACGGGGAGACCACGGTGGTGGTAGCGGTGAAGCACCTGCAGGAGGATATCGTATCCCCCAGAGTCTACGCTTCCGATGTGCCGGTGAGTCTGGAACATATTATCCTGAAATGTACGGAGAAGAGCCCGGATCGCCGTTATGCCAATGCGGCGGAGCTCATCGCGGATCTGAAGCAGTCCCTGCTTACGCCGGATGTGAATTTTATCAAGGAGATCGTGCCGGATGGAGCCAAGACCGTAGCCATCACCCGGGATGAGATTTCGAAAATTAAGCGGGAGACCGGTCGGATTCCGGCGGCTGCCGACGACGCGGAGTCCAAGTACGCTTATCTGGATCGCCTGAACGCGGAAAAGGATGAGGACTATGACGACGAAGATTATGAGGATGACGAGGACTACGAAGACGAAGATTACGAGGATGACGAGTACGATGAGGATTATGACGACGGAAAACGCGGTAAAGGCGGAATCTTCGGCTTTTTGAAAAAAGATAAGAAGGAAAAAAAAGCAGACGACGATGAGGATGAGGATGACGAAGACAACGACGGCATCCTGGATCCGAAGATGGAGAAAATCATGACCATCGGCGGTATTGTGGCCGCGATCATCATCGTAATTATCCTGGCGGTCATCATCGGCAAGGTGCTGGGCTTCGGCAAGGGTTCCGGTAATAAGAACACCGATGATACGGAGATTGCGGACGTTCTGAATGAGGAAGTAGAGGTTCCGAGTCTCTTGGGGTTAAGCTATTCCGGGGCAAAGGATGAGCTGAACAAGCTGGGTCTGGGTATCAAGCTTGGCGAGACCAAGTCTTCCGATCAGTATGACGCGGGCCAGATCATCAGCCAGAGCGAGGAAGCTGGTACGAAGGTGGATCCGAATACCACAATTATTGTAGACGTATGCGGCGACGGGGAAAAGGTAGAAGTGCCCGATGTGAAGGGGTACAGCCAGGCAAAGGCCGAGAGCGCGCTGAAGGCGCTGGGACTGACGGTGGATATTACCGAGGTAGCCAGCGAGGATGTGGCGGCAGGAAAGGTTATCTCCACTTCTCCGGCGGCAGGCAAGAAGATTGACAAGAGCGGCGTGGTAACCGTTGTAGTCAGCAAGGGCAAGGAAGAGGATCAGCAGATAGAGGTTCCGGCCATCACCGGCAAGACTGAGGCCAAGGCCAAGGAGCTTCTGAAGGCGGCAGGACTGGCTTCCGGCCAGGCTTCCCAGGAGTTCAGCGATACCGTAGACGAGGGCAATATCATTTCCCAGAGCCCGAAGGCAGGCACCAAGGTGGATAAGGACAGCAAGGTAAGCTATGTCATCAGTAAGGGTAAGGAAAATAAGGACGTCTATATCGGCAACTACAGTGGCATGAGCGAGTCTGAGGCTACAAGCAAGGCTCAGGGCAAGGGTCTGAAGGTAGTCGTAGATTATGAATACAGCAGCTCTGTAGCCAGCGGACAGGTGACACGGACTGAGCCGGGTAACGGAACTACAGTAGCGGCTGGTTCTACGGTTAAGATTTGGGTCAGCAAGGGTACAGAGAGCGTAAGCGTTCCGGATCTGTCCGGTATGAATGCTTCCCAGGCGCAGACAGCACTGTCATCGGTAGGTCTGACTCTGGGCGGAACGACCACGGGGACGGCAGCGCCCAGTGAAGGAGATTCAGGACGTATCTACGACTGGAGCTCCAAGGGTTCCTCTGTATCTAAGGGAACCGCCATCAGCATTACCGTATACGGAGCTTATGTCGCTCCGACGCCGGAACCGACCCCGACTCCGTCTACTCCTTCCGAGGGCGGAGAAGGTAATACACAGTAACCATAACCGAAAGCAGAATTTACATGCAGGGAAAGATAGTAAAAGGGATTGCCGGATTCTACTACGTTCACGTAGCGGAATCCGGTATCTATGAATGTAAAGCAAAGGGAGCCTTCCGCAATCAGAAGGTGAAGCCCCTGGTGGGCGACAATGTCCGGCTGGAAGTGCTGGATGAAGAACAGAAAAAGGGTAACATTGAGGAAATACTGCCCCGGAAAAATGAGCTGATCCGCCCGGCGGTAGCCAATATCGACCAGGCACTGGTCATCTTTGCGGCGGCGAAGCCAAAGCCCAATTTTAATCTGCTGGATCGCTTTCTGATCCTGATGCAGTATCAGAAGGTTCCGGCTGTGGTCTGCTTTAATAAGCAGGATATGGTAGACGCGGAAGAATTACAGCTCCTTAAGAACACCTACGAGAGCGCAGGCTATCAGGTGATATTCACCAGCGCGGCGAAGGAGGAGGGCATACAGGCGGTACGTGATTTACTGAAGGGAAAGACCACCACCGTGGCCGGACCATCCGGCGTAGGAAAATCATCCCTCATCAATCTGCTTTCCCCGGAGGCAGAGATGGAGACCGGTGACATCAGCCGGAAAATCGAGCGCGGAAAGCATACCACCCGTCATTCGGAGCTTTTTGCCCTGGATGAGAACACCTTTATCTGCGATACGCCGGGCTTCAGCTCCATTTACCTGCCGGAGATGGAGAAGGAGGAGCTGGGAATCTATTTTCCGGAAATC
>USDU01000104.1 GCA_900553635.1 uncultured Lachnospiraceae bacterium
AGGCAAAATCAGACTCCGGGAATGAATTAACGCAGATTCATTTCCGGTTTTCGTTACGCCCCGCACAGCTCGCTGAGCGGATGAAAGGTATATCCCATCTCTTCCCATTTCGTCAGTAATTCATCGAGAATCTCCCCATTGGTTTTCGAGGTATTGTGAAGCAGCACCACGGCGCCCGGATGGATGCGGGTCAGAAGCTTGTCGAAGGCCTGTTCGTGGGTGGGCTGATCATCCTGTTTCCAGTCCACATAGGCCAGGCTCCAGAAGAAGGTGTGGTAGCCCAGATCTTTGGCCATCTGCAGATTCTTTTCGCTGTAAATGCCCTGGGGTGGCCGATAGTATTTCGAGATGGGCTCGCCGGTCACTTCCTGGTAAAGAGCTTCCAGGGATTCCAGCTCCTTCGCGAAGTCCGCTTCGGTACTGATTTTGGACATATCCGGGTGGTGGTAAGTATGATTGCCCACCGTATGTCCCTCTGCCAGCATCCGTTTTACCAGATCCGGGCTGGTATCCAGATAATTGCCCACCACGAAGAAGGTGGCGGGGGCGTCGTGCTTCTTCAGGGCGTCCAGAATGGCGGGCGTATTCCCATTTTCAAATCCGCAGTCAAAGGTCAGATAAATCTTTTTTTCATCCGTTTCTTCTATGTAATAGGCATTGTACTCCCGGAGAGCTGCCGGGGACGCGTTCCCGGTGGGCTGTGCGCCGGGTTCGCCAAAGCCCAGTCCCCAGCTGGTGGAAGCTGCTCCGGATACAGGGAGTAGTGCAGCACTTCCGTCCGAAATGCGCGCGACGCCCTGACCGCCGAAATAGGCCAGGGTCAGCAGCAGGGCAATCCCGCACAGGCGCAGGAACAGGTGAGCAGACATGGAAGCGACAGGTTTCATGGGCAGACTCCTTCGACTTGTAGTTTTACAGTATATGTGAAAATCAGAAGGTATATGAACGCAGGATTGCGTTCACAGGAAACAGCATTTCACAGTTTTTCTATAATTCTCCCATAATCTGAACACAAAGTTCCGGTATGATAACAGCATCAACAGAAAAATAAAAGCATTGACGCCGGATGCGGAAGGCTTTCGGGGCGTAAATGGAGGTATAAGATTATGAAGTATGCGAAATTGTTGGCGATGGGTTGTGCTGTGGCATTGGCGACAGTGGGAATGACCGGTTGTACAAAGATAACGGCAGATAGCACACAGACGTCTGAGGCAGAAGAGAGCAAGAGCGTAACTGCGCAGGTGACAGCGGTAGACGTCAATACGGTGACGGCGGACCTGGGCGAGATGGCCGAGATGCAGGCTCCGGGCGATGTTCAGGCTCCGGGCGAGGCACCGGAAAAACCGGACGGCGAGGCTCCCAGTGGAGAAGCGCCGGAGAAGCCGGACGGAGAGAGTACAGACGGGGAAGCTCCAGAGAAACCGGATGGAGAGGCACCGAGCGGTGAGGCTCCCGCAAAGCCGGACGGAGACAGCTCAGACAGCCAGGCACCTTCGGATAATGGCAGTGGAAACGGTGGCGCGCCAAACGGAGCCCCGGACGGCCAGGGTCAGGCGCCTTCCATGTTCACCGCATCCGGCGAGTCCATCACATTTACATTGACGGATGACACACAGATTACGGTAGAACAGCAGGACGGTGAGACCACAGATGGAACGGCAGCTGACATCAAAGAGGGCAGCGTCCTGGAATTGAGCCTGGACGCAGACAACAATGCGCTGATGGTGGTTGTGAAGAACGCAGGCGGTCCGGGTGCGGGCGGTAACGGAGGTCCCGGCCAGAGCAGCGACGCTTCCAACGGAACGGCGGCAACTACGATAGATTCCGACACCACTGCAGACGGCGAAACCTACAGCTCCACCGGAGACGATGAGAATGCCCTCCGGGTGGACGGAGCCACAGCAGAACTTACGAATATCACGGTAAATAAGACGGAAGGTTCTTCCTCCAGCGCCGACAATGGAGATTTCTATGGCATGAACGCAGGCCTGCTGGCCCAGAATGGAGCCAATGTTACCATAAAAAATGCCACGGTGAATACCAGTGTGAAGAACGGCAACGGCGTATTTAGCTACGGAACCGGAACCACGGTCAATATTTCTGATTCCACCATTCGTACTACCGGCGACTGCTCCGGCGGTATCCAGACCACCGGTGGAGGAACCACCAACGCAGCCAATCTGGATGTGGAAACTCAGGGAAACTCTTCCGCAGCCATCCGCAGTGACCGGGGCGGCGGAACTGTGGATGTCAAGGGCGGCAGCTATGTGACCAACGGCACCGGAAGCCCGGCAGTCTACAGTACCGCGGACGTCAGCGTATCCGACGCAACACTGATTGCCAACAACAGCGAAGCCGTGGTCGTAGAGGGCAAGAATTCTGTCTCCCTGACAGACTGCAATGTGACCGGCAATATGACCGGCACCTACGGGGATGACAGTGAGAACATCCATAACATTATGATTTACCAAAGCATGTCCGGAGACGCAGAGGTAGGAGAGGCTAACTTTACGGCGGAGGGTGGCGTTATCACGGCAAAGAGCGGCGACATGTTCTATGTGACCAACACAGACTGTGCCATTTCTCTGAAAAACGTGGTATTCAAGCTGGCAAATGAGGTATTTTTAAGAGTCGAGGGTAATTCTTCCAGCAGAGGCTGGGGAAAGGAAGGCGCGAATGGCGGCGATGTGGTTCTGGACGCGGCGGATCAGGAGATTGACGGCCAGATTCTGGTGGATGACATTTCCAGTCTGAAGCTGAATCTGACAGAGGGTAGCGGCTTTACCGGCTGTATCAATCCGGACGGCGCAGAGGGCACCGTAGACGTGACCTTAAGTAAGGACTCCACCTGGACGCTGACCGGCGACAGCTACGTGAGCAGTTTCACCGGCAGTACGGATAACGTGATAGCAAACGGTTATCACCTTTATGTGGATGGCGAACAGGTGCTGTAAACCCGTTCGATATGCATGGCCAGATAGCCGATCTCCATCTCGTCGAAGGTAAGACCGGTGGAAGCGGCCAGATGATCGCAGACAGAGGTGGCCAGGGCGTAGGATTTGGGAAATTTAATAGACATATAGTCGTTCATATTCACCTTCAGATCTTCGCCGGTGACACCCCGGGCGACCATGTATTTGATATGATTCATGAGACGATTGTAGGCAAGGGAGAGTACGTCGATGTGCTCTCCTGTTTCCTGCTCCAGCATGTCGACGCACTCCCGGACGGCCTGTGCGGTCTGCATGGCCATGGAGATCTTCTCATCCTCGATGGCAGAGTGGACGTGGAGAGCCACGTAGCCCACCTCGTGGTCGTCGAGGGAGAGCCCCAGACGATCGCGGAACAAATCCTTGATAAGGAGAGCCGTTTTAAATTCACTGTGGAACAGGGTGCGGATGTCGTCGGTCAGAGGATTGCTGATCTGTTCGCCGTTCCGGACCCGGGAGGCTGCGAAGGACAGATGATCGGCCAGTGGCAGCATGACCCGGCGATCCACGGTGCCGAAGCGGCTTTCGGCTTCCCGCATAACCGCGTCGGCCATCTCGATAAATTCCGGAGCCACATTCCGGGCCAGAGATTTTGCGGAACCCCGTTCCGTATCATCTGCCAGCCGGTACATGGACGCCCCTTCCGGCTTCTCAAACCGCTCCGAGACCTTCTTCCCGAAGCCAAGCCCCTTTCCCAGCAATACATATTCCTGATTATCATCCATATCAATGGCGATGACGCCGTTATTATTCAGAACTCTGCTCACCCGATACATAATGGAATCTCCCCCGTAAACGATGTTAAAATTATGGTAACAAATAGAAGGAAAAATGTAAAGAGGAGAACGGAAAGGAAATATTTTTTGTTCGGCTGCAACTGACTCGGCTGCAACCGAATAAAATTTGTTATAAAATCACGAGCAATTTGAAAAATCCGCTTGACTTTCCCATAAATCATGTTGTATACTCACCTTGCATTAAGTGTGTAACTGTTCGGCAGGCATTAACTTGGCATAGATATCACAAATATTTTTGTATGTTTATGTAGGGTTGTTGTCTTTTTTTGTGCCTAAAAATCCGGTTATCCGGAGAATCGGGAATTGACCGCACAGATGAATAAGCTCTTGCATAAACGTCAAAAATAAGATTGCATTTCAAGGAGAGAGAAAACAATGAAAGACAAGATTTTTGGCGTATTGCAGCGGGTGGGACGCTCCTTCATGCTTCCCATCGCCATTCTTCCGGTAGCAGGTCTTTTACTGGGTATCGGCAGCTCTTTTACCAATGAAACCACCATTGCCACCTATGGCCTGACTGCCATTCTGGGCAAGGGTACCATTTTAAATTCCTTGTTAATTATCATGAATCAGGTGGGCAGCGCCGTGTTCAATAACCTGCCGCTGATCTTCGCCGTGGGCGTAGCCATCGGTATGGCCTACAAAGAGAAAGAAGTATCCGCCCTTTCCGCGCTGATTGCCTTCTTCGTTATGAATACTGCCATCAACGCCATGCTGCAGGTCAACGGTAAGATCCTGGCCGACGGCACCATTTCCGCGGACGTGCTGGAAGGAACCATCACTTCTGTGTGCGGCATCCAGTCTCTGCAGATGGGCGTCTTCGGCGGTATCATCGTGGGCCTTGGTGTAGCGGCTCTGCACAACCGCTTCCATATGATTGAGCTTCCGAACGCCTTATCCTTCTTCGGCGGCTCCCGCTTTGTGCCGATCATTTCTACCGTAGTTTATATGTTCGTCGGTATTCTCATGTATTTTGTATGGCCGGTAGTGCAGAACGGAATCTACGCTCTGGGCGGTCTGGTGACCGGCAGCGGTTACATCGGAACCCTGATTTTCGGTATCATCAAGCGTGCGTTGATTCCCTTTGGCCTGCATCACGTATTCTACATGCCCTTCTGGCAGACCGCTGTGGGCGGCACCATGGAAGTGGCGGGACAGCTGGTGCAGGGCGGTCAGAATATCTTCTTCGCCCAGCTGGCTGATTCCGCCCATGTGGCACATTTCAGCGCGGACGCAACCCGTTATTTCTCCGGAGAGTTCATTTTCATGATCTTCGGTCTGCCGGGCGCGGCGCTGGCCATGTATCGCTGCGCAAAGCCGGAAAAGAAGAAGCAGGCAGGCGGTCTTCTGCTGTCCGCGGCACTGGCTTGTATGTTTACCGGAATCACAGAGCCCCTGGAGTTCTCCTTCCTGTTCGTAGCGCCGGCCCTGTTCGTGGTACAGGTCATTCTGGCTGGTTCCGCCTATATGATCGCGCATATGCTGAACGTGGCCGTAGGCCTGACCTTCTCCGGCGGCTTCCTGGATCTGTTTCTGTTCGGAATTCTGCAGGGCAACGCCAAGACCAGCTGGCTTCGCATCATTCCGGTGGGTATCATCTATTTCTTCCTGTATTACGGTATCTTTACCTTTATGATTAAGAAGTTCAACTTCAAGACTCCGGGTCGAGAGGATGACGATGAAGAAACCAAACTGTATACAAAAGCAGATGTAAACGCGAAAAATGCGGCAAATCAGACAGCTTCCGGAAGCACTTCCGCAGATCCGGTCAGCGAGACCATCACCAGAGGTCTGGGCGGCAAAGCCAACATCACCGGCGTAGACTGCTGCGCCACCAGACTGCGCCTTACCGTAGCAGATTCATCTAAAGTAAATGAGGCCCTGATTAAAACCACCGGATCCCGCGGCATCATCATCAAAGGCCAGGGCGTCCAGATTATCTACGGACCCCAGGTAACGGTTATCAAGGCAAAGCTGGAGACTTATCTGGAGACTGCGCCGGATACCTTCGAAGAGGAAACCGCGGCGGAGAGTATAGACACAGCATTTACCACAGAAGCTACAGAGGAAGCAGCAGCGCCCGCAGAAGAAAGTATCGTTTCCACCACCATCATTTCCAGCCCCATCACCGGATTGGCTACCGCTCTGGAGAACGTGCCGGATGAAGGCTTCGCAGGCAAAATGATGGGCGACGGCGCAGCCGTAACCCCCGAAGATGCCATCATCTGCGCACCGGAAGACGGCGAGGTAGTCTTCGTGTTCGACACAAAGCATGCCATCGGCTTCCAGACGGACAGCGGAGTAGCCCTGCTTCTCCACATCGGCATCGACACTGTAAATTTGAACGGAGAAGGCTTCGAAGTCTTCGTAGAAAACGGCCAGAAGGTCAAGAAAGGCGAACCGCTCATGAAGATCGACATCGACTTCCTGAAGAGCCACGCGCCTTCCCTCTGCTCCCCGGTACTCTGCACCGAGCTTGCCCCGAACCAGCGCATCCGCCAGATCGGCGACGGCGAGATCAAAGCAGGCGAGCCTCTGTTTGCAGTGGAGACCCTGGCATAACCCATTTATAATATATAAAAAAGCGATCCACCCCGTAGGATAATACGTTCTTTTTATTGAAAACGTATATCCCTGCCGGGACAGAAAAAATATCCCCCAGAGGGAACGTTAGCTCATTTTCCGTAGGGACGAGCAGGTTGGCAGCATCTGAAGGAGGCCCTGTTTGAGGGCCTTGGCCCGAGTTGGCCGGTCAGATGCGAATAAGCCGCCTGCGAGGAGTAGGAAAATGTGCGTGTTCCCGACGGGGGATATTTTTTCTGTTCCGGCAGTACACAACATGAAAAAAAATGCATCTCCCAGTTGAAAAAACACGATTTATGTTCTATAGTAATAATAATACGGAATTTTCTACACTAAAGTAACGCATCAAAGGGGAGATGAAAAATGAACTTAAACTTAGCAGTCATATCCGGCGACGGCATTGGGCCGGAGGTCGTGCGGGAGGCAAGAAAAGTCCTTGACCGCATCGCAGAAAAATATGGACATGAGATTCATTACACAGATTTACTGATGGGCGGAGCATCCATCGACGTTCACGGCGTACCGCTCACCGACGAAACCATCGAAAGCGCCAAAAAGAGCGACGCAGTTCTCATGGGCTCCATCGGCGGCAACGCAGCCACCTCGCCCTGGTACAAGCTGCCGGCAGACCGTCGCCCCGAGGCAGGGCTTTTAAAGCTTCGTAAATCCTTAGGCCTGTTCGCAAATCTGCGCCCGGCTATCCTGTATAAAGAGCTCCAGGACGCCTGCCCGCTCCGCAAGGACATCAGCGACAAGGGCTTCGATCTGATGATCATGCGCGAGCTGACCGGAGGTCTCTACTTTGGAGCCAGAGAGACAAAAGAGGTAGACGGCGTCATGACTGCCATCGACACCCTGACCTATAACGAGCATGAAATCCGCCGTATCGCAAAGCGCGCCTTCGACATCGCGGGCAAGCGCAGAAGGAAAGTATGCAGTGTAGATAAAGCCAACGTGCTGGATTCTTCCAGACTCTGGAGAAAAGTCGTGGAAGAAGTGGCAAGGGAATACCCGGATATCGAGCTGACTCATATGCTGGTAGACAACTGCGCCATGCAGCTGGTCAAAGACCCGGCCCAGTTTGACGTCATCCTGACCGAGAATATGTTTGGTGATATCCTCTCCGATGAAGCCAGCATGGTAACCGGTTCCATCGGAATGCTGGCCAGTGCCAGCCTGAACGACACCAAATTCGGTCTTTACGAGCCCAGTGGCGGATCCGCCCCGGACATCGCGGGACAGAATATTGCGAACCCCATCGCAACCATCCTGTCCGCAGCTATGATGCTGCGTTACAGCTTCGACCTGGATAAAGAGGCAGACGCCATTGAGCAGGCCGTCCAGCAGGTACTGACAGAGGGGTACCGCACCGGAGACATTATGTCCGAAGGCTGCAAGAAGGTAGGAACCACAGAGATGGGCGACCTGATTGCAGAGAGAGTATAATACAGTATTTATTATAGAAGGAGAACGAAAAGATGAGAAGTGACGCAGTAAAAGAGGGTATGCAGCAGGCGCCCCACCGCAGTCTGTTTAACGCGCTGGGCCTGACAGAAGAAGAGATGAAGAAGCCGTTGGTCGGCATCGTGAGTTCCTATAATGAGATCGTACCGGGACATATGAACCTGGATAAAATCGTAGAAGCCGTAAAGCTTGGCGTTGCCATGGGCGGCGGTACTCCGATTGTATTTCCGGCTATCGCAGTCTGCGACGGCATCGCCATGGGGCATGTGGGCATGAAATACTCCCTGGTAACCCGTGACCTGATTGCCGATTCCACCGAGTGTATGGCTATGGCTCATCAGTTCGACGCCCTGGTTATGGTGCCGAACTGTGATAAGAATGTTCCAGGACTTCTGATGGCAGCAGC
>USDU01000105.1 GCA_900553635.1 uncultured Lachnospiraceae bacterium
TATCCGCCACATAGCATCCCAGGTTGATCTTCCAAACAGATCGTCCCTTATCTGCCACAACCTGCTGGTTCAGCTGATCCATCACCTCTGCCACTGACAGGCAGACCGCCCGGACAATCAGGAGCGCCAGAATATCAGATACAACAGAAAAAACAGTAGCAAAAACTCCTGTGCCAGCCAGATTACCGATTACACCTACGACCATCTGCACAATGGTAAGTGTAAAGGCTGTTTTGCAGCCTTCGATGTCTTTTCCTGCGCTGTTCAGTCCGATCAGGGACATAACTGCAAATACAAATACTCCGATCAGTCCGATTACTCCGATGAACGGAATCATCATAAGTACCACGCAGATAATAGAACCCACCTGAGCAGTGAACATTTTTTTGAGACCGGATGCTGCATTCTCGTAACCATACATGAATAACTCCCCCTTTTTGTCATTTGATTTGAGTATATCATATGTTTCGACTTTTTTCCACACTGTGGCAAAATATTCTAAGACGGACGAAAGCGCTGCGAAAAATTTTCCGCAGCGCTTTCCAATTTTGGTAATTACATTTTGGGCAGCAATCACTTTTTGTGAATCCGTACTCCGTCTTCATTACTTCTTGTGCTTGGCCGGAGCGCCGCATCCGCAGCTTCCGCTGCAGCTACAGCCTGCGCAGCCCATGCTGCAAGTAGTTCCGCAGGTCTTCTTGTTGCGGATCAGAGTTCTGATACAGAATACTGCGATGATGGCCACGATTGCTACTACGATGATGTCTGCTAACATCTTCATGCACCTTCTTTCAATGTTCCGATACGATACATATTTCTGCGATCGATGACACCGGCTTCTTCCAGTGTCTTGATCATACGATATACAGTGGCGATGCCAACTGTCTGGTCTTTTTCTCTTACCTGATAATAGATTTCCTTACAGCAGGAACAGTCATTCTCCAGAATGGTGCTGATAATCAGCTTCCTCTGTTTGGTGATACGAAATCCGCGCTCCCGCAGGCGTCCAAGAATCATCTCCTGACTCATATTCTTCCATTCCTCTCCTGACATTTTATCTCCTATCCTATGTGGTTTCAAGAAATTTTTGAATAAGGTTTATTGAGAATAACTCTCAATTTCTTTTTCCAGTTCCTATTAAAGCACACTCAGAACAGTTTGTCAATACTAATTGTTTGTTTAGACTAACTCCTTAATATAGTAGAAGGGTCCTTTCGGACCCTCCGTTTTTAGGATTTTATACCAGCTTTTTCGCAAGCTCTGCAAGGTTCGCCTGGTCGTCGTCGCCCGGCTCGTTGTTGGCGATTACGGTACCGACTACTTCTGCTCCGGCTTCTTTCATGCGCTCTTCCCATTTGCGCATCCACTCGCCGTCTCCCCAGTCATAGGAACCGAACAATGCTACCTTTTTACCGGATACGGATTTCTCCAGTTCTTCTACGAACGGCTCCATCTCGCCCTCGTCCAGCTCCTCATCGCCCATGGCAGACGCGCCCAGCGCAAAGACGGCCTCACCTTCCAGGTCTGTCGGAGATACGGTGGATACTTCACTTACTTCCGCACTTCCCCCGGCGTTCTTGATTTCTTCAACCAGCATTTCTGCCATTTTCTCTGTGTTTCCTGTGCTGCTCCAATATACTACTTTCATGATGCTCCTCCTGATTTTTCTTTTCTTATTTATTTATAAACATTTATAAAAAGCTGTTTTACAGCCCTTTATTCCTTTTTTATGCTACTGTCTGTGCCGCGCAGCATTCGCGAAAGCTAAAGCCTGCCGCCAGCATGGTGGTCAGCGCCATTTTCAGCTCGTCGTAGAGACGGAAGGCCGCCCGGGCCTGTTCCACGTCGCCGTAGACCTTCCAGTATCCGCTTTCCAGAGCGTCCTTGCCCTGATGCTCGATGAAGCCTTCGATATCGGCCAGCGGATATTCCAGGAACAGACCGATCTCATGGGGAAATGGATTTCCATGCTTCTGATAGCTTTCGTAGCGTTCCGCCAGCAGACTCAGCTGCTCCTCCATTGTCCGGCCGGCATAGCCGTGTTCCTTCAGAAAGCTCTGATGCCCTTCTCTTTGCAGATACCGTTCCAGACGCTCTCTGTCGTAAAAGAGGATATGGCAGTATTTTCTGCAGCCGCAAAGCTGTACCCAGGAAATTTTGCTGTCCGCAAGCACCTCCGGCAGCGCGTCCATCAGTTCCCGTCTCGCCGCTACCAGATTGGCCGTCTTACGATGACAGAACACCGGCGCGCAATGATTGGCCAGAAGCCTTTCCAGCTCACGTCCCGCCCCTGCCATTAGCAGTAGCTCCCGAGAATCTCTTCCAGCGCCGCCTGGCTGCTGGTATGGCAGCGAACGACTTCGATGTTGTTCTTCTTAGCTTCCTCCAGGGCACATTTGACCATCTTGTGGGATACGGTGTTCGTGAACAGTACGAACAGATCCGGTCTGCCGACCTGCTTTTTCAAGTCGCCTGTCATCTGGGTAAATACCTTTGCCTTACATTTATGTGCCTTGCAGATGTCATGGTACTGGCGCACCATCCGGTCGTGTCCTCCGATAATCACAATACTCATACGCATGCCCTCTCTTTCCTGCTGTAAAAATGTCCTGACGCGCATTGGTTAGTTCTCACTAACCGCTCGCCTTTTAAAAAGAATCCATTTTTCAGGATTCCCATATGTTGGTTTTGTTATGTACTCAAAATGGCTTCTGTCTGTCCGTTTTAAATGGTTTTTGTTGGTTAGTTCTTCCTAACTCATGCATTTATCCTATCATACTTATAGGGATAGCGCAAGAGGATTCGTTGATACTAATTCTCAATAAGGTATCATTTACATACTTTTATAGGTAAAATCATACCAACAACGAGCAGAATAGAATTCTAAAAAAAGAGCGCATCCCCACAGGAAATGCGCTCTGTCTCTGCTCTCTTTAGTTTTAAATAGCCGGTGCGTGCTCCAGCAGATATTTCTCTGCTTCCGCGTTCCACAGACCGTTGGTCTTCGCCACGATCTTCGCCAGCTCCGCGAACATCGGGTCTTCCTTGCCCTTCTCTTCAAAGTCTGCGATAGCAGTCAGGGGCAGGGAAATATGGGTGTAAATCAGTTTCTTTCCACCCGGTACCTTCGGCAGGTTCAGAGTAGTCTCTCTTGCCACGTTCAGGCCGCCGATGTGAGTTACCAGAATCGCCGGATCCAGCTTGCCCTGGCCAATCATGGACAGACACTCCTTCATATCGTCTGTATTGCCGCCGGAGGTTCCTACTACATGGGTTCCTGCGTAATGGACGTTGTAGAAGTTGAACGGCGCGGAAAATGCCGGATTAGAGGGGCCTGCGAAGAAGTTCAGGCAGCCGTCCTGTGCCAGGATGCTGTCAGCCAGCTCTACTACCGGAGCTACCGGAGCGAATACCAGCACATCGTTGAAGCCTTCGCCGTCTGTGAAGTCCATCATGAACTTATGTGCGTCCTCTACCTTACCGGTGTTGGCATATACCAGCTTGATACCCTTCTTGGCAGCCTCTTCCGGCGGAAGCACCTGAGCCGCACGGGCCAGTCTCGCGTCGTCGATGTCGGTAACTACTAAGAGAGACGGACATCTGTCACAATGTGTAATGTAGTCGATAGCAGCCAGTCCCATGGGACCTACACCTGCCAGAATTGCCATTTTGCCGCCCTCTACGATACCCATGTCATGCTCGTATTTTCCTCTGGTGGCATGATACATGGCGTGGAAGGTTCCTGCTACGCAGGACAGGGGCTCGGTCAGGGAGCCGCCGAAGAAATTGTCGCTGTCGAAATGAAGCAGACAGCCCATTTCCATAACTTCATTCGGAATAATAATATAGGTAGCGTCGCCGCCGATGTACTCATAGGAGTATCCCGGAGCTGCCAGACTGCCCTTGTAGTTCAGAGCCGGCTGGATGGAGAATTTCTCACCCTCCTTGAACTCATGTGCCCATTTTGCTCCTACCTTTACCAGGTCACCGCAGAACTCATGGCCGATGATAACCGGATGCTCTTTGATATTTTCCGGAACACGCTTGTGATCCTCGCCCTGCATGGCTGCTTTGTAGGAAGACATGCAGATACTGTCGGATACGACTCTCGCCAGAATCTCGTCGTCCTTAATCTCCGGAAGCTCATATTCGTCCAGACGTAAATCTTCTTTTCCGTAAAGTCTCAGTGCTTTTGCTTTCATAGTTCTTCTCCTTTTATGATATCTATAAGGTTAATCTACTTTCTCACGCTCGATCAACTTCCAGGTAGCGTCTACCAGGTGCTTGAACTGCGGATCCTCCAGCTGCCTGCAAATCATACTCTGGCGGGAGGAATTCACGTCCTCGCCGGAAATCTCCATCATGCCATAATCGCGGCAGAGCTTCTGCAGTCTGGTCATCTGCTCCTTCGTATTGCGGGCCGGCATGTAAGTGACGCCGTGTACGCCCTCTTCCTTCAGCATTTCAAACAACTCATCCAGGAAATCATCCTCGAATTTGGCCGCCTTCTTGTCGCCTGTCACAGAATTCGTCACATCGCCCAGGTAGGGATAACAGAGAATCGCGCCCACCTCGTCAGCCAGCTTTACCAGATCTGCAAAAGGCATGCATTCATCGGTAGCCGGTACATAGATCTTGGACACCAGTTCTGCTTTCATCACGCCCAGCAGGTCGTAAATCAGATGCGGGTTCTCCGGATCCGACAACCGTGCTTTCGCGGTGCCATTTAACGCAATGCCCAGTTCCTGTTCCACGAAATCCGCACAGCCTCCCCGGGGTGCTTTGTCCAGAATCTTCTGACTTAAGGCGCAGAGCACATGGCGCTCGGTGATGGAACCGCCGTTCTGATACTGGGAAATGGGAACGACGTCCTGATCGAAATCCACTTCGATACCGTAGGGCTTCATCAACTCATTGATATTCGCCACCATCTTGCGGTTCCGCACATTTCGCTTTTCCCGTAAGGGAGCGAAGACCTCGTCCAGACGCTTGAAGCCCGTCGCCGGGATACTGTGAATGGCCATGTAGCAGATGCCTGCCTGATCCGGGTTATTCAGCTTCCGGCCTGCCATCTTCGTGTCAGACAAGTCTACGCGGCACTCCATACCACAGGTAGTGCCAATCCCGGCGATCTTGCCCGCTTTCCGGAACTCCACGGCTCCGGCGATACTGTCATGGTCCATGATTCCGGCTGTCTGAAGGCCCTCGTCCCGGGCACAGTACACAGCCGCTGTCGGGGAGTACGGGGAAAATGAGTAAATAGTATGTATATGATTGTTAGCGAACTGAGGCTTTACCTCCGGCTTCTCCTTCTCGCCTCCGATCAGAATGGCCAGATTCGCCAGCCGCTCTTCCGGTGTCGGCGCATTCAGAAGCTTCAAAAACTCCTGCCGCTCCACAAATTTATCCATAAAACCCTCCTGCCTGAAGCTAATTCAGCATAGTCTGACCACCGGTAACCGGGATCGCCTGGCCTGTCTCAAACTGCTGCTCCACTGCATAGAACAGAGCCTTCGCCACATCCTTCGGCGTGCAGCCTCTGTGAATCGGGGACTTGGAAAGATAGTAGTCCTTTACATCCTGTACGGTCTTCGCCCCCGGAACCTTGCCTGCGTTCAGGTACTGTACGAAAAGTCCTCTCTCCGGGTCGGACCACAGGGGGCCGTCGTAGAAGTTGCCCGGGCAGATGGAATTTACTTTAATATTTGCGGAAACCAGTTCCAGCGCAAAGCTCTGGGTCAGACCAATGCCGCCGAACTTACCGCCTGCGTAAGCGCTGTTGTTCTTGGAGCCTACCAGACCGGACTTGGAATTAATCTGGATAATATCGAACCACTGCTCCGGATCTGCCTCATGCTGCGCCTTCATGATGGCGGACGCGTACTTGGCAGCGTTGAAATATCCGATATAATTTACTTTGGTTACAAACGCGAATGCCGCCGGATCCATATCATCCAGGCTGCCTGCTTTCAGAACGCCTGCATTGGATACAAAAATGTCGATGCCGCCAAAATGCTCTACCGCATCGCAGACCATCTGCTCCATGGAAGCCGGGTCGGATACATCCACCTTCAGACCCACGGCGCGGTCTCCGAATGTCTTGGCCGCTTCCTTCGCCTGATCCACGTTCAGGTCTGCAAGTACGACACTTGCTCCCTCATTATACATCTCTGTGGCAATTCCCAGACCAAAGCCCTGGGCTCCTCCGGTTACCACTGCGATTTTACCAGCCAGACGGCCTGTGGTCGCCGGACGGTTGTGAATGTTTTTCTTGGCATATTCCTTTGCTTCTGCCAGATTCATGATAAATTCCTCCTTTGATGTGTGTGTTTCTTATATTCCTGATTGTTTATCCGCAATTTATGGTTTTATTATAGCATTATCTCAACATAAGTCAATATAAATATAAATAAATCCAACATAAAATCAACACATTTTATTTTTGCATCAAAGAAATTTCATACGAATTTTCCTGTTACCTAAAAACAGACGCTTCCACCACCTTTTATCCGGCTTCTGTGGAAACGTCTGTTTCTTCTTATTATAATAATATCGTAGCTTTTGTCTCTCAAGTGTGTGATTATCCCACGGTTACGTCTGTAATCGTATATCCCAACGGTTCAATTCCCGCATGAAGGGCTTCTGTAATGGCATCTGCAGGCATCTGTTCCGGCAGATAGAAAATAGCCTGGGCTTTCACATGGGAAGCTGACAGCCCTTTGGCCTGCGGAAATTTCTCGCGGATGGCGTCCTTAATGTGAGCCTCGCACATGCCGCACATCATGCCGTCGATACCGACGATGACCTCGGTGAGACCTGCTGTTTTGGCAGAGCGCCGGTGAGGCTTCACACCTGCCTTCGGCTTATCCGGCTTAAAGAAGCTGATAACGATGCGGACCGCTGCCACGGCCAGGACCGCCAGTAAAATCAATACGATTTTATCGGTGCTGTTTACAGGGACATTTGTATTCATAAATACCACTCTTTCTGATGATTTAGGTACAGTTTTATGCCTGCCATAAAGAAGTATCTATCCGATATTTTCCATTTTCAAAATACCGTATGGGGGTATATTTTTTTGTAAAGGTTACGCCCGTTGTCTCAGACAACGAGCGCAAACCTTATGGCTTATATAAAACTTATGTAATTGACTTCCTTATGCTTCAGCCTTGGCAGCCTTTCCGGCGGAAACCTTTTTCTTATTGGGATCCGGACGGAACAGCAGATACAGCAGAGCCGCAAGTACTACCAGTGCTACGACAGTGAACACATTGAACGCTACCTCGCCGATGGCCAGACCAACCAGCTGATATACAACCAGTGCTACGCAGTAAGCCATCAGGTTCTGGAACAGGATAGCGAACCAGAAGAACTTCCGGTTGCCCATCTCCTTCGCCATGGAGGAGATAGCTGCCAAACACGGTGAATCGAACAGGTTGAACAGCAGGAAGGATACCGCCGCGATTCCGCTGGGGAAGAATGCAGCAAATGCGTCGTGCATGGATACCTCGTACTCCTCCACCTCAACAGCCAGAGAGGACAGAAGACCCATGGTGGAAACGATACCCTCTTTTGCCACGAAACCGGACAGAGAGGAGGCAACTGCCTGCCAGGTACCGAAGCCCAGCGGAGCAAACAACGGAGCAAGTACGCCGCCGATCACAGCCAGCAGAGAATCTGCGGAATCTACCAGTCCGAAGCTTCCGTCTACGAAGCCGAAGGAACCAAGGAACCACATCACTGCACAGCAGAGGAACAGGATAGTACCGGCCTTCTTAATGAATGCCCATACACGCTCCCATACGTGAAGCAGTACGCCCTTCAGAGAAGGTACATGGTATGCCGGAAGCTCCATAACGAAGGGAACCGGATCGCCGGCAAACATCTTTGTCTTCTTCAGAATGATACAGCAAACGATAACCATGATGATACCGGCAAAGTACATCACCGGAGCCATCCACCATGCGCCGCCCATCAGGAAGCCTGCAATCAGGGCGATAACCGGCAGCTTCGCGCCACAGGGAATCATGGTTGTGGTCATCATTGTCATACGACGGTCGCTCTCGCTCTCAATGGTTCTGGTACCCATGATACCCGGAACACCGCAGCCGGAGGAAATCAGGAACGGAATGAAGCTCTTTCCTGACAGACCGAAACGACGGAATACACGGTCCATGATGAACGCCACCCGGGCCATGTAACCGCAGTCCTCCAGGATGGACAGGA
>USDU01000106.1 GCA_900553635.1 uncultured Lachnospiraceae bacterium
GCTCTGCTCCGAAGCAGAATACGGACGCTCCGGAGGATAACGAGACACCGGCAGATCCGGAAGGAACGGACGAGACCTCCGGACAGTATAACAATGATTTATATGGAACCGATTACGCCAGCGAACCCTATGAGGTGCAGGTGGGGGAGTCGGAGACGCATTATATGTGCGGGTACACAGGTACAAACTGGGATGAGCATATAAAGCTGCATCCGGCATGTGGGTGGAAATACAGTAGCTATACGTTTACCCCCTGGAACCGGACAGATTCCCTGCCCACAGAAGCAGGAAATTATTATCTGGTAAATGATGTGGAATTAACCGAAACCTGGAATGTGCCGACAGGATGGACATATCTGTGCCTGAGCGGAAAGAGTATCACGATGAAGGGGAATGGCGCTGCGATTTCCGTGTCAACGAAGGGAAAGCTCCACCTGACAGACTGTAAGGAAGCGGACAATCGGATTACCCATGCAGAAGGATATGAGGGAAGCGGTATTGCGATCAGCGGCAGCAGCAGTAAGGTCGACGATGATGGAAAGGTTTGCTTATATAATATAAAAATCACAGGAAATAAGGCAGAAAAAGGCGGCGGTATTTACTGCGAGAACGCGGATGAAGGTTCCTTTCAGGTATCCCGTGATACCGTCATCGACGGAAATACCGCATTAGACGGAACGACGCCAGATAATGTATATCTGTGTAAGAATCAAAGGATTTATGTGCAGGATCCCGGTGAGAAGATGCGGATTGGTGTTACCACAGATGTGGCGCCGACAGAAGAAAAGCCGGTTACGATTACCAAATTTGGAAATGTGACGAACGCGAACTATGTATTCAGCGATCAGGAATACGATATGGGGACGGTGCAGGATACACAATATTCGGATCGATATAATCTGACCCTCATTCCCCGCACCGCTGCCATCACAGCCACAGACGCAGACGGTACGGTAACCAGCCGCAGCCTGGGGCTTGGTACTTCCATTATGCGCAATCCGGCGATTCCGACGGAAACAGACGCCTGGAGCGGAAGCTATGTGTGGTTTGGGTATAGCTTTAACTATAATGCTTTGAATAATCCGGGAAAACCGGTAAAGTACCGCGTGCTGTCCAAGGATACCACGGAGCTGGGCAAAAACGGAGAACATACCCTGTTTTTGGACAGTGAAGGCCTGAAGGTAGACGAAAGAAAATATAGCAGCGATAAATCGTCAGGTTACCCGGTTATTTCTTATATGTCTGACTTTTACGGGTACTCAAAGACTGCAGAAAAGAACGCACTTGTGGTCAGTACGATCACAGAAACCGGAGGAGAGAATTGCCCGTTCTTTATTTTAACGCCGGAGCAGGCCAAATCCGGACGGTATGGCTATAGCAATTCAGGTACCGGTGCGGGAAGAGGAAAGAGTCTTATCGGTTCTGGCAAAGAAATTAAATGGTGGCTGCACGGCGGGGAGTCTTACGTGATGACGGACGGAACCATCGTACAGGGGAAAGATACGACTGCCGGCGGCGGTATGACGACCAATGTGGATTTGTCGAAGATCCTGCTTTCTGAGGTGGTAACAGGCGAAGCAGGAAAACTGGGTGCAGAGTATAAACTGACGCTACTGGCAGGGAAGAATGATTATGACAGAGAAAATATAAAGATTGAGCCGGATACTACTGACATTAAGCGAACAGAGGACCAGGTGACGGTTTCTTATACATTGCGTAATACGAATTGGATCACCTACCGAATCAACCAGGTGTCCGTATTGTTTTTTGATAAGCCCTATGGGGATAGTGACGCAAAGCTGCTTGCGTATGAGAAAATAGAGGGGCAGCAATTTTCCAATAAAAATGACTATGGAATTTACGTGGATCAATCCAGAAAAAAGAGCTTCACGGTTCCGGAAGGCTTAAGAGACAAACAGTGTGGCGTGGATTATCATGCCTACCTGATCGCGGAGCAGGTAAACGGCGAGCATGAGTCCAATTTCGCCAGCGCGCCGGTGGAGATTACGATTCCGAAGGGTTCTTACCAAATCGTACATACGGTAGTGAAGCCGCAGGGCGACGAAGTCACTTATGACGCGCAAAATCCGATCGATGTAACCGGATTCTTTACCCTGGATTCCCGCCTGACACCCTATAAGGACAAGGTTACCGTGACATATAAGCTTCTGACAGGAGAGGGCGTGACCGGCACCGGAACGCTGGATGAAAATCATAGGCTGACAGTAACGAAATGCGGCACCTTCAAAATCAAGGTCACCACATCGGCAGTCAACGATACTGCGGGAGATCCGCTTTACAGTGAAGGAGAAGCCGTCGCCACCCTGACCGTGAAGAAGGCAGCCGGTTCCATGGGGGATGTAACGGTAGCCAATACCGATTCGGCGAAAACCGATATTATTTACGGCGATACCTGGACAGCGTCCACAAGCAGCACGACAAATCAGGATGTGTCCTACACCTATTGGTTGAGCAGCCAGTCCGAAGAACAGGCAGCCGCAACCCAGCCGACCGACGCGGGAACCTACACAGTAAAGGCCACCTACGCGGCTACGGATCTGTATGAAGCCTGCAGTAAAACGGCAGAGTTTACGATTCTTCCGAGACCTGCAGCGCTTCAGTGGAGTGAGACAAAGCTAACCTATAAGGGCGACGCCCAGTCTGTCACGGCCACTGTAACGAACAAGGTTTCTCCGGATACAGATGATAGCTTTAAACTGGAATATATCGGAAACACAGAAACAGAGGCAGGAAATTATACAGCAAGGGTGACAGCGCTGGGCAATCCCAACTACACCCTGGATAGCGCCACAAATACATCCCAGAGCTGGAGTATCGCCTATCTCACAGCCCCGGCAAGCCCGCTCAGCGTGACCGGAACAGAGGGGCAGAACGGCTGGTACGTGTCAGAGGTAACACTGAAAGCGGCTGACGGTTACCAGATTTCTGCCGATGGCGGAGCAACCTGGCAGGGCGGCTTTGGCTATACGACTTCCGGGACCTATCATGAGGGGCAGACCTATCGTCTGAGACAGACAGCTACCGGATATATAACAGCTCCGGCAGCATTGCCGGTTATCAAAGTGGATTTGACAGCGCCCACCGGTAAGCTTCAGATTAACACAAGAGAGATTGAGCAGACAGACAGTGTTCTGTGGAAATGGTTTTTCAGGGAGAAAGCAGAAATTACGGTAACGGCGGCGGACGAAGTAAGCGGTGTAGCGAAGATTGAGTACCAGAGCGTGAATGCGCCCGGCGGATACCAGGAAAATGGATACTGGAAAAAACTGGATACAAACAGCCTTGCCATACCGGCCAATGCCAGCCAGATTCTTTATTTCAAAATCACCGATAACGCCGGGAACGTTACCATTCTGAATTCCAACGGCGTGGTAGTTTACACAGACGCCACAGCCACCGGAGAAGTGAACTTCGTAAAGACGACCACAGCGGATCAGGATACCGGAATCCGGGTGGCGGAGAATACGGTTGCTTCTATAAAAGAAGGAACAGAGGATGTAGCAGCGGGAGCTTATCAGATAAAAGAGGTAAACGGAGAGAAACACCTGATTCTGACAGCAGCTTACCTGAAGTCCCTGACAGACGGAGCCCATACCCTGACCGCAGCGTACGACGCCAACGGCCATGCCTGGGAGGATGGAGCCGAGGGTGAGAAGCCTGCGGATTCTACGATTACGGTTGTAGTCAGCAGAGCGCAGGGCGTTGTAACCATTTTTGGCGAACAGTCGAAGGTATACGATGGCAGACCGGTCAGCAAGCCGAGTATTACCACCGACAACGAGCGGGGTACAAATGACGCCAACGTAACGATTGTATACAAGGTGAAGGGCGCGGATGACAGCACCTACACAAAAGAGGCCCCGAAGGATTATGGAACCTACGTGGTACGTGTTACGGTGGCGCAGGATGACAGCCATACAGAGGCGGTGGATACAAAGGAATTTTCCATTACGAAAAAGCGGATGACGTTGACGGCTGAGGATTACAGCGGAACCTATGATGGACAGAAGCATGGCATTACCGTGACGGTGACTGAGCCTGCAGACGCGGAGATTTCCTATCGGGCTTCTGAGGACGCGTTCTGGCAGAGTGCTCCGGTTACGTATCGTGACGCGGGAACCTACACCGTATATTATCAGGTAACAAGCGAAAATTATGAGACAGAGACCGGCTCCCGGACCATTACGATTACGCCGAAAACGGTGGCGCTTACATGGGGAACCACGATGTTTACTTATGACGGAACCGAAAAAATCCCCACCGTGACTGTGAACAGCAGTTCCCTTTGCGATGGAGATAGCTGTCAGGTAACAGGCATGAAGGGCGCGCAGAAGGCAGCCGGAACCTATAGTGCGGAAGCGGCAGCCCTGGACAACGCGAATTATCAGCTGCCGGACGGGAAGACCGCTGCATTTACCATTCAAAAAGCGGCGGTTACCATTCAGGCGGATGACGCAGGGAAGCATATAGAGAAGGCAGATCCGAAGCTGACTTACCGCATTACAGAAGGAACTCTGGCAGAGGGAGACAGTCTGAAGGGAATTACCGTGAGCCGTGAGGAAGGCGAGACGGCCGGAGCCTACAAAATTATGGCAGGTTTGGCAGCAGGCGCAGAGAGTGAGAATCCCAATTATGAGATTACAGTTTCTGACAAAGCAGGAGCCTTTACCATCGGGGATCACGATCAGGCGAAGGTATCCGCGGCTGCGGCAGCGCCCACCTGTACAAAGAATGGTTCCACAGAGGAACGAAGCTGCTCCGTGTGCGAAAAGGTGATGATAGCGTCCGTGGAAATCCCGGCGCTGGGACATGACTGGACCGGAGAATGGAAGCTGGTAAAGGAAGCCACGGCTACAGAAAACGGACGGCAGGAGAAGACCTGCGGACGGGAAGGCTGCGGTCAGAAGATGTACGAGGTGATTCCGGCGACGGGACAGTCTCCGGATGAGGATGGAACCGGTCAGGGCGATCTGCGCGTGGATTTGGAGATTACACAGGACGCGCCGATTGCTTCCGGTGGTATCTATAATACAAAGAAGGAGCTGCTGGACGCGCCGGGAATCTTTAGCGAGGCAGAGAAGGCAGCCATAGCGGAAGGAAAAGAGGCGAAAGTCTGGGTGGAAATCACGAAGACCGATCTGGCAGAGGAAGAGAAGGCTGCCTTTGAACAGGAAGCGAAGAAGACAGCCGGAGAAAACGCAAAGCTTGTATACTTCAGTGCGGAGCTGTTTCGTCAGATAGGCGAGAACGTGGAGCGTATTTCAGAGCCGGGCGCGAAGATTCGCCTGACTATCCGTATTCCGGACGAGCTTGTGAACACGGACAGCACCATTTCCCGTGAATACTTCATTCTTCGGATGCATGATGGGGAGCTGACCGTCCTGAACGGAAGCTTCGACAAGGATATGAGGGAATACACCTTCGAGACTGACAAGTTCTCCGATTACGCGATTGTCTGCAAGGACACCAGGATTGAGACGAAACCGGATGACAGGAAAAATGACAGCAAGGGCAGCTCCGGCGGATCATCCAAAGCCCCGGTAACCTCCGCCAACACCGGCGACCGGAACCAGCCGCTGGCATGGATGCTCCTGGCCGTGGCAGCGACAGGTATCATCGCAGCGGCGATCCGGAGAAAGAAAAGACAGTAAAACAGGATTGACATAACTACCTATATTAAAATTACGGAAACAGATGAAATTATAGTTACATAGCAGGATAAAAGAAAGGCCGGAGACCATTGGTTAAAATGGATCTCCGGCCCTTCTTTATCTTATACAAATGTAAACCACGTATCCCGCATACAGCAGAATCATAGCCAGACCTTCGATTTTGTCGAGCCTGTGCTTCGTCCAGGCCATGAGCCACACGATGAAGCTGAAGCCTACCAGGATGATGATGTCGATAATATTTTCCTGGATAAAGGCGATGGGGCTTAAGGCGGAGGCGATACCGAGGACCATCAGGATGTTGAAGATATTAGAGCCTACGGCGTTGCCCAGCGCCATATCCACCTCATTCTTGCGTGCCGCCACGATGGAGGTCATCAGCTCCGGCAGGCTGGTGCCGAAGGCCACGATGGTCAGGCCGATGAGATTCTCGCTGATGCCGAAAGCGGAAGCGATGGTTTTGGCGCCATCCACGACCCAGTCGCTGCCAAGCGTGATACCCGCGATACCGATGACGATGAAAATCAGGCTTTTAGGCACGGACATGACCTTCATTTCCGCGGCCTCTGCGGCAAATTCCGAGTCTTCATTGTTCATGGAGTGCTGGGCTGACCGGATCATATACAGAATAAAAAAGGCGAACAGAACGATGAGAATCAGGCCGTTGACCCGAGTCAGCATCATGCGATCGTGTCCCAGCACCAGAAGCAGCAGGGCGCAGACTATGGAAAAGGGAATATCGATTTTCAGAGAGCTTTTTTGAACGGCTACCGGAGTCAGAACCGCGCAGACGCCGATGACCACCATCAGGTTGAAGATGTTGGAGCCTACGGCGTTGCTGACGGCCAGGGCGTTGCTGCCGGCGATGGAAGCGGTGACGCTGACTGCCGTCTCCGGCAGGCTGGTTCCCATGGCTACGATAGTCATGCCGATGATAAGCGACGGTACCTGAAAATGCTTGGCGATACTGCTGCTGCCCTCCACAAAAGCGTCAGCGCCTTTTACCAGAAACGCAAAACCAATGATGAGCAGTACCACAGCGAAGGGTACGCTCTGAAAAAATGTGTTCATAGAAAATCCTCCTTGGAAATGGAATCGGAACCGTATCACAGATACAACCCCTGCACATAAAAAAGACTCCTATATACCTTTCCCGAAAAGAACGGTATACATGAGTCTCATTTTTTAAGATTTGCCAGGTGCCACAGACACCGAGGTTGTTGACAAACCACACTTTCGTGCAAACTACTCCCTCACGGAATCCTTTTTTATGTTGGGTCTATGATAGCAGACGAGGCGGGGCTTGTCAATAAATATTTTCAATAGGCAGCGCACGGTCGAATTTAATTATATTCGGGAGCAGGTCCATATCCCAGTTGAAACAGAATCATAGTGCGTCCCCAGGGATCAGTTTGTGGATAGGTCGCATAATAATGAGTTGCAATAACCTTATTAAAATAAAGGACATAATCGCCCGCATTTTCAATTGTTGAAGCTTTAACAGCCATATATTCAGCTGTTTCGGCAAAATATAACCCGGTATAACCATTTCCGGCATTATAAATAATAGAGCGTACTTTCCCCTTACCATCTACGGCACAGGTAAAAGAGCCTTTGCCATTTTCAAGACTTTTCAATTCGCTTAAAGAGACTATCTTATTGTAGTTTTCTTTTAACTCATTTGATGCAAGAGAATAGTAGCCGCCGTCTGAGACGACGCCATTTTTTGAAGCAAAGGCGGGATAGTTTTGAAGCGACCGGTTATCCTGTGGAATTTTATCTTCTGCATACAATTCAGAAGCTTCCGTCTGAATCGCCGTCAAAAGCGACCGCGTTTCCGCTATCACCTGCTTTTCCTTCGCTTTATCCATATATCCGGTCAGCGCCGGTACCAGCAGCGCAGCCAGGATAGCCAGAATGACCAGTACTACGATGAGCTCCACCAGTGTAAAGCCAGCTTTTCGATTCCGTTGCTTTTGTATCCAATGTAACAGCTTCATAAAAATCTCCTTTTTTGCGTATGTCTTTGGTGTTTCTATTTTTCATAAATAACATGGTTAATAAGCATCGTTCAGATGCGCTTTAAATTGTTCAATGCACCCGGTGAAAAGCTCCACAGCCCGATCTGCATTGCCCTGGCGGATGCAATCACTGGTCTCTGACAAAATCTCCAGAAGCCGTTCCCGCCCGATGTATTCGCAGCAATCGGTCCAGGCCGTAATGGAAGACTGGAAAAACGCGTTCATCACCAGCGGCGAGATGCAGTTGCCGGTCAGCGTTACGATGGTCCGGCGATATAGGAACAGGGCTGACGCGAAGTCCGTGATATCCAGGTCTAAGGCTTTCCGGACAGCATCCAGAATTTCGGAGAGCTTCGCAAGGTCTGCCGGATCCTGCCGCTCACAGAGAATTCGCAGGGCAGGGCATTCCAGGTAAAGGCGGGTGTCCAGAAGGCTGATCAGAATTTTCCGATCCGGCATACCGCCCCGGTAACGGATCATGGCAAAGAGCGTATCCAGGTTGCCGGT
>USDU01000107.1 GCA_900553635.1 uncultured Lachnospiraceae bacterium
ATACAGGCTTTGCCTTCTCAAGCAGGTGAGTAGTCGGGAAGTCGGTGGTAACCTTTCCGTCGATCTCGTAGCCTGTGCAGACCGGAATTTCATCCAGATAGCCCAGTACGTCCAGTACTGTGAAGGCTACGCCGGTAGCGCCCTGGATCCGGCAGCCGTACTTGGATGCCACACAGTCATACCAGCCCATTCTTCTGGGTCGGCCTGTGGTTGCGCCAAACTCTCCGCCGTCGCCGCCTCTGCGTCTCAGCTCGTCTGCCTCGTCGCCGAAGATCTCGCTGACGAACGCGCCTGCGCCTACAGCGCTGGAGTATGCCTTGCTGACTACGATGATTTCCTTGATCTCATAGGGCGGAATACCTGCGCCGATGGCGCCGTAAGCTGCCAGGGTAGAGGAAGAGGTAACCATCGGGTAAATGCCGTGATCCGGATCCTTCATGGAACCAAGCTGACCCTCCAGCAGGATATTCTTGCCCTCGTGGATCGCGTCCCACAGATACTTGGATACGTCACATACGTAGGGCTCTACCATCTTCTTATACTCCATCAGCTCCTCATAGATCTTGTCCTCATCGAGAGCCGGCTTATGATACAGGTTCTCCAGAACCACATTCTTCTTCACGCATACATTGGCGATCTTATCGCGAAGATACTTTTCGTCCGCGAACAGCTCGCTGACCTGGAAACCAATCTTCGCGTATTTATCAGAATAGAAGGGCGCGATACCGGACTTGGTGGAACCGAAGGCTTTTCCTCCCAGACGTTCCTCCTCGCACTGGTCAAACAGGATATGATAAGACATCACAATCTGCGCACGGTTGGATACAAGAATCTTCGGGGTCGGAACTCCCTTCTCCACAATGCTCTGAATCTCGTTGAACAGAACCGGAATATTCAGTGCGACTCCATTTCCAATGATGCTGGTGGTATGATTATAAAATACACCAGACGGCAGGCTGTGCAGCGCGAACTTTCCGTAATTGTTTACGATTGTGTGGCCTGCGTTTGCACCGCCCTGAAAACGGACGATGATGTCAGACTTCTGAGCAAGCATATCTGTGATCTTACCCTTTCCCTCGTCACCCCAGTTGGCGCCTACGATTGCTTTTACCATAGCTTGTATCCCTCCATTAGGTTTAAATACTGAAAATTAAATAACGTCAGTGCAGACGCACTGCACCGACGTTTAGTATACCTTGTTTTTCTCAAAAAGTAAATGGATTTCTTTCTATAAATTATGATTATTTATAATTTACGCTTATGATCCCTTTTAACGTCCTTTTTACTTCTTTGCTTTTCCCAGATACGCCGCCTTCACTGCTTCATTTTCCAGAAGCTCGGCTCCGGTTCCTCTCAGGGTAATGCGGCCGGTCTCCATGACATAGCCCAGGTTTGCGGCCTTCAGGGCCATGTTCGCATTCTGCTCTACCAGGAGGATGGTCACGCCCTGCTTATTGATCTCCCGGATGATATCAAATACGCCTTTTACAATGATGGGGGCCAGTCCCAGGGACGGCTCATCCATCATGATAATCTCCGGTCTCGACATCAGCGCGCGACCGATGGCCAGCATCTGCTGCTCGCCGCCGGACAGGGTTCCGGCCAGCTGCCAGGAACGTTCCTTCAAGCGGGGAAACAGATCATAGACCCAGTTCATATCCTCGTCCAGAGAATCTTTTCGCATATAAGCGCCGATTTTCAGGTTCTCGGCTACGGTCATATCCGGGAACACCCGGCGTCCCTCAGGTACCAGGGTAATTCCCTTGGTTACAATCTGCTCCGTGGGCATGCCAGCCAGCTCCTCTCCCTTCAGGAGAATACTGCCGCTCTCCGGCTTCACCAGGCCCACGATAGAACGAAGGGTAGAGCTTTTGCCTGCGCCGTTGGCTCCAATCAGGGTCACGACCTCGCCCTTTGGCACGGCGAAGCTGATATCCTTCACGGCCTTGATGCCGCCGTAGGATACGTTCAAATCTTTGACTTCCAGAATATTACTCATCGTCCGCACCTCCCAGATAAGCTTCGATAACCTTCGGATTGTTCCGGATCTCCTCCGGGGTACCCTCCGCGATGGGCTTTCCAAAATCCAGCACGTAGATGCGGTCGGAAATCTCCATAACCAGATCCATATGATGCTCAATCATAAAGACCGTCAGGTCAAACTGCCTGCGGATCTTATCAATGAACTCCGTCAGTTCCAGGGTCTCCTGGGGGTTCATACCAGCCGCCGGTTCGTCCAGAAGCAGAAGCTCCGGCTTGGTGGCCAGGGCACGGGCGATCTCCAGATGACGCTGCTTGCCATAGGGCAGAGAGGTCGCCAGCTCATTTCTCACATCAGTCAGGCCCACGATCTCCAGAAGCCGTTCCGTCTCCTCCCGCATCTTCGCCTCTTCCTTTCCATTCAGGTGGAAGGTGGCCGTAAAAATATTGCTGGTGCGCAGCATATGCTTGGCAATCAGGATGTTGTCGAATACGGTCTGGCTCTTGAACAGACGGATATTCTGAAAGGTTCTGGCGATACCAAGTCTTGTAATTTTATCCGGCGTGGGAGCCAGTACATGCTGACCTGTATACGTGGCCGGATTCTCGCCCCGGTACAGCTTCTTCATCTTGCCCTGGGGGTGGTTCTGGACGATTTTATTGCCCTTATAGTAAATGGCGCCGTTACTGGGCGCGTATACGCCTGTGATCACATTGAAGGCCGTGGTCTTACCGGCTCCGTTGGGGCCGATGAGGGACACGATTTCCCCCTTGTTGATCTCCAGATTCATATTGTCCACGGCAATGACACCGCCAAACTGCATGGTGATATTTTCTACCTTCAGTACATTTTCCGTACTCATTTGGAAGCGCCTCCTTCCGTTACTTTCTTTTTCTTAAATCGATTGCGGAAGAAATTCGCGATTCCTTCGATCGAAAATTCTTTGTCGCCCATGATACCCTTGCGGTAGAACAGCACTACGCACATGATGATGACCGCGAAAACCACCTTACGGAAGCCGGCGCGTAAGAAGGGCACATGGAAGCTTCCGATGTACAGGTTGTCATTGTCCAGGAAACGCAGCCACCACTCGGAGCAGGCGATGAACAGGAAGGAGCTGATGCAGCTTCCGGTTACGGAACCGATACCGCCGATGACCACAATCAGTAAAATCTCATAGGTCATCGCAGACTTGAACATGGACGCCTGAATGGTAGTCTGATACATGGCCAGCAGTCCTCCGGAGATACCCGCGAAGAAGGAGCTGATGACAAACGCCAGACGCTTATGATGGGCCAGATTGATACCCATGGCCTCCGCCGCGATTTCATCATCACGGATGGCCTTGAACGCACGGCCATAGGTAGAGTTAATCAGCATCACAATCACAGCGATACAGATACCCGACACGATGAACGGATATAATACGGACTTGAAGGCCGGGAAATTACGCAGCAGGTTGGAGCCGTTGGTCAGCGGGCCCAGCTTATCCCACTGGAATACCGCACGGATGATCTCCGCAAAGCCCAGAGTCGCGATAGCCAGATAATCGCTCTTCAGACGCAGTACCGGCAGACCGATGAGGTAAGCGAAGATCGCAGCCACGATACCGCCCGCAATCAGGGCCAGGGGTACCGGAATGGCAAACTGTACGATACCGCCGTTAAAATACTGATAGACACTGGCTCTGGATTCCACCGGAATCGTCAAGATACCGTATGTATAAGCGCCCAACAGCATAAAGCCCGCCTGACCTAAGGAAAACAGGCCGGTGAAGCCGTTCAGCAGGTTCATGGACACTGCCACCAGCGCGTAAATCGCGCCCTTTTTCAATACTGTAAACAACATGGAACCAGACGGCAGGATCTGCTCCAGTACAAAGAGCAGAAGGAGAAGTCCTCCGATCAGGCCGACGTTCCACATGACCTTTGTCTGTTTTTTCATGACCGAACGCCTCCTTATACTTTATCAATGACTTTCTCACCGAACAGACCCGTGGGCTTTGCAATGAGAATGACAATCAACAGGGCAAAGGTGAACGCGTCAGAAAAGGTAGTCCAGCCCAGACCCTTGATGATATTTTCACAGATACCGATAATAAACGCGCCGATGACCGCGCCCGGAATGGAGCCGATGCCGCCGAATACGGCTGCGACAAAGGCCTTCAGACCGGGCATTGCGCCTGCGGTCGGAGTGACGCCGGTGTAGTTGGTGAAGAACAGCATACTTCCGATGGCCGCCAGAAAGCTTCCGATGATAAAGGTCATGCTGATAACGGAATTAATCTTAATTCCCATCAGCTGGGAAGTTTCAAAATCACGGGAAGCCGCGCGCATGGCCATACCGATCTTGGTGTATTTGATCAGGGCTACCAGAGCCAGCACCAGCACAATAGTCAGAACCGGAGTGATGACTGTCACGCGCTTGGTGGTTGCGCCAAAGACGCTGATGGTATCACTGAGCCAGGGAATGGCCGGATACTGCTGGGACAGACCTCCGGTCACATAAAGCGCCAGATTCTGCAGCAGATAGGACACACCGATGGCGGAAATCATGATGGACATTCTCGGAGCGCTTCGAAGCGGCTTATAAGCCACACGCTCCACGGTAAAGCCCAGAAGCACCGTCAGAACAATCATCAACGGAATCGCCACATAGATAGGCATGACCGTCATGGCATATACCATAATCAGACCTGCCACCATGAAAATATCGCCGTGAGCGAAGTTAATCAGTCTCAAAATTCCGTAGACCATGGTATAGCCAATGGCAATCAGCGCATACTGTCCGCCTACGGAAATGCCTGCCATCAGGTAGGGCAGGTTCTGGTTAATCCATTCCATACAATAACCTCCAAAAAACCAGGCTGAAAACATGGGTATGGCGGGAGCGCGCATCAGCGCTCCCGCCACCAAAGCTTTTCAGCCTTTTCTTTTAAATTACTTGCTTACACTCTGTTCTGCTACGAACTCCCATGCGCCTGTCTCGGTGTTCGCCTGCTTGATGTAAGCGGTATCACGGTTCGCGTCACCAGTCTCATTGAAGGTGATGTGTCCGGTTACGCCGGTGTAGTCCACGTTCCAGAGCGCCTCGTTCACTGCTGCCGGGTCGGTAGAGCCTGCTGCCTTCAGAGCCTCCAGTGCAGTGTAGTAAGCGTCATAGCCCATAACGGTCAGACCAGATACCGTATCGTCACCACCGTTATTTGCCTTTGCAGTGGAATCGCTGTTAATCCAGTCCTTGATGCCTGCATCGAACTCCTGATTTGCGCCCTCCTGGTAGAAGGTAGTTACATAAATCTGAAGGTCTTTACCCTTTGCTGCATTCAGAATGACGTTGGAATCCCAGGTATCTGTGGAAAGAATCGGCATTTCCAGTCCCTGTGCGGCTGCCTGCTCGATAATCAGGGCTGCTGCCTCGGTAGAGCTGGGAGCAAAGAATACGTCGGCTCCTGCCTTCTTTGCAGATGTAATGTAAGAGGTAAAGTCGCTGTTTCCTTCCTGGAAGGTCTCAGCTACAACCTCTCCGCCCAGCGCCTCAAAGGCCTGTGTGAAGTAGTAACCAAGTCCTGTGGAATAGTCGTCGCCAAGCTTGGTCAGGACGTATGCTTTCTTTGCGTTAAATTTGTCTTTGGCGAAGTTCGCGTGAACCGTCCCCTGGAAGGGATCCAGGAAGCAGATACGGAAGTAATGGGTGTTGCCCTCGGTAACCTGCGGGTTGGTGCAGGTAACGCCGATGGCCGGGATTCCTGCCTCCTTGAATACGTCAGAAGCTGCGATGGAAACACCGGATCCGTAGGAACCAAGTACTACGGATACCTTGTCGCTCACCAGAGTAGCCGCTGCGGAAGGTCCTTTATCGTTGGAAGACTCATTGTCTACAATGTCAAGCTGTACCGTATACTCAGTACCACCAATTTCTACCGTCGGAGTTACATAGTTGGCATACTGGATACCTAAGGTCTCCTGCTTTCCGCCTGCTCCGTTGTCTCCGGACGCCGGCTCATATACACCAATCTTTACCACATTTCCGTCTGTGGCAGATGCGTCGGCGCTTGCGGAACTGCTGTCAGAGCTTCCGCCGGAGCATCCTGCCAGCATGGTGCTGACCATAGCCGCCGCAAGTAATACTGATAATGCACGCTTCTTCATAACTATTTTCCTCCTCTGTCCACGCTTCGGCTGTCACCGACAATTCATACCCTTTTGTTCGTCCTACAAAGACATTTGTGCGTGGTTTTTAATATGGGCTTTAGTATAGCACGTTTAAAATCGAATAGCAAGAGGATTTTGCAAAAAAGTTGTATCCCGGACGGACATTTGCCTTTACAGGGCGAACGTGCGATGGCAAAAAAAGAGCCCGTCCATGCTGGACTGACTCTTTCCTCGTATCACATATATTTTATCCGGTGTAAATTACAGTTCGATCTTTCCGCTCTCTTTGCCGTTGATGACATAGTATGCTGCGCTGTCTTCCGGCTTTACATACAGGTTCAGCTCCTTGATGGAGGATGCACGGTGTCCCAGTGCTACCCACTTCTCGGTTACCTGTGCTGCCAGATCTGCAGTCAGGATCTCCTTACCTGCAAACTGCACATATACATTCTGTACGGCTTCCTTCTTCTCTGTCTTCTCAGTCTTCGGCTTCGGTCCGCGCTTCTTCGGCGCTGCCTTTACTTCTGCCTTCTTCTCAGCCTTCGGTGCCTCAGCCTTTACAGCCTCTGCTTTTACCTCAGCCTTCGGTGCTTCTTTTACGGTCTCTTTTACTTCTGCCTTAACTGCCGGAGCTGCTGTCTCTGTCTTTACTGTCTCTACTGTCTTTACCGGAGCGTTTATCTTTACGTCTTCTGCCTTTTTCGTTGTCTGTGTTGTTTTCTTAGCAGCCATCATAATCCTCCTCTGACTTTTACTTCCAAAATTCTAACAGCGCTTATTATAGAGCATTTTTCCATATATTGCAAGTGCTTATTGTAAATTCAGAAGCTCTCTGAGCCTTTTATTTTAATGCATGGATAAATAATCCGCTGCGGAGCTTTGGCTCAAACCAAGTGGATTTGGGCGGCATCAGCAGTCCGGCGTCCGCCACTGCAAATAATTCTCCTATGGAAGTCGGATACATGGCAAAGGCCGCCTTCATATCTGTATGTACCCGGCGCTCCAGCTCGGAAAGTCCGCGAATTCCGCCGACAAAGTCAATGCGCTTGTCTGTCTTCGGATCCTGAATGCCCAGAACCGGCTCCAAAATTTGCTTCTGCAGAATGGATACATCCAGACCCTCCACCGGATCACAGTTCTCATATTCCGGCTTCAGGGTCAGCAGATACCATTTGTCCTCCAGGAACAGAGTCACCTGTCCTTTCCTCTTCGGATGCTCTGCCTTGTCCAACGTTTCCACATCAAAGACCTTTTTGATCCCGCTTAAAAATTCCTCCGGCGTCAGGCCGTTCAGATCGCGGACCACACGGTTGTAGTCCATAATCATCAACTCGTCATCCGGAAAAATCACGGACAGGAAGTAGTTAAACTCCTCCTCGCCGGTATAGCCCGGATGCTCCTCCCGACGCTTTACGCCCACACGCACAGCGGAAGCCGCCCGGTGATGGCCGTCAGCGATATAGAGGGCGTTCATCTGATGAAAGGCCTCATAGATGGCGCTGATTTTCTCTGTATCCGCTATCTTCCAGCCGCGATGGCGGATCCCGTCCTCGGAAGTGAAGTCAAACAGAACCGTGCCTACCTTTACGTCCGCCACGATTTTTTTCAGGCTCTCCTGATTCCGGTAAGCCAGGAAAATCGGGCCGGTCTGGGCGTCACAGATGTCCACATGACGCACACGATCTTCTTCCTTCTCCCGACGGGTATTCTCATGCTTCTTGATCATACCGTTCAGATAATCGTCAATGGAAGCGCAGGCCACGATACCGGTCTGACTGCGGCCGTTCATGGTCAGCTCATAGAGATAATAACAGGGCTTGTCGTCCTGCACGAAATCACCGTTCTCTACCATGCCCCAGAGCAGCTCTTTTGCTTTCTGATACACCTCCGGTGCATAGATATCTGTCTCTTCGGAAAGCTGCGTCTCCGCGCGGTCGATACGAAGGAAGGTCAGGGGCTTTCCCTCTACGGCCTTTCTTGCCTCTTCCCGATTGTATACATCATAGGGAAGCGCCGCGATATCTGCCTCTTTTCCGGCTGCGGGCCGGATGCC
>USDU01000108.1 GCA_900553635.1 uncultured Lachnospiraceae bacterium
AAAAGAAAAACGGGCGCAGGGCTTGACAACCCCCGTCCGGAAATGCTATGTTAAAACTAACTTATACAACTGACGGAAGTGGAGTTTACCACAGGGAGTATAAGGGTTTGAGAGCCGACCGTCTGGGCAGAGAAGAAGCCTGGGATGGATCGGTTCCTTTTCGTTTCAGGCCTTATAGATCGCATTTCGCAGGAGGAAAAAGTAATGGACATGATTTCACTGGCACAGGAGCTTCAGGAAAACGCATACCCCGGAAGAGGTATCGTACTGGGCCGTTCCGAGGACGGAACTAAAGCGGTAGCAGCTTATTTTATCATGGGAAGAAGTGAGAACAGCCGCAACCGTATCTTCGTGGAGGAGGGAGAGGGCATCCGCACCCAGGCCTATGATCCTTCCAAGCTGACGGATCCGAGCCTGATTATCTACGCTCCGGTCCGGGTACTGGGACACAGAACCATCGTTACCAACGGCGACCAGACAGACACCGTCTACGAGGGAATGGAGAAGGGCCTAACCTTTGAGCAGTCCCTCAGAAGCCGGGAATTCGAGCCGGACGCCCCCAACTATACCCCGCGGATCTCAGGCCTGATGGAGCTGGAAAACGGCGGATACAGCTACTCCCTGTCTATCTTAAAGAGCAACAACGGCGATCCCGCATGCTGCAACCGCTATACCTTCTCTTATGAGAACTGCGCTGCAGGCGAGGGTCACTTCATTCACACCTATCTGCATGACGGCAATCCGCTCCCCAGCTTTGAGGGCGAGCCCAAGCTGGTTGCTATTCCGGACGATATGGAAAAATTCACCAATATGCTCTGGAACAACCTGAACCCGGAGAACAAGGTATCCCTGTTCGTGCGTTACATCGACATTGCCACCGGCAGATACGAAACCGTCATCAAAAATAAAAATCAGGAGGACTAAGGAAATGAAAGAACTGGAACTGAAATACGGCTGCAACCCGAACCAGAAACCGTCCCGCATCTACGTGGCAGACGGATCCGACCTTCCCATCACCGTCCTTTCCGGCCGTCCCGGCTACATCAATTTCCTGGACGCCTTCAACGGCTGGCAGCTGGTCAGAGAGCTGAAGGCGGCCACCGGACTTCCGGCAGCCACCTCCTTTAAGCACGTATCCCCGGCAGGCGCAGCAGTAGGCCTTCCGCTGGACGATACCTTAAAGAAAATTTACTGGGTAGACGATATGGGCGACCTGTCTCCCCTGGCCTGCGCTTACGCAAGAGCCAGAGGCGCAGACCGTATGTCCTCCTTCGGTGATTTCATCGCCCTGTCTGACGTCTGTGACAAGGACACCGCTTCCATCATCAAGAGAGAGGTATCCGACGGCGTTATCGCTCCGGGCTTTACAGAGGAGGCGCTGGAAATCTTGAAGCAGAAGAAAAAAGGAAATTATGTGGTCATTCAGATTGATACCGACTACAAGCCGGCTCCCCTGGAGCACAAGGAGGTCTTTGGCGTGACCTTCGAGCAGGGCCGTCAGGAGCTTCCCATCAACGACGAACTCATTTCCAATATCGTGACAAAAAATAAAGATCTTCCGGAGAATGCCAAGCGCGACATGAAGATCGCCCTGATTACCCTGAAATACACCCAGTCCAACTCCGTCTGCTTCGTCAAGGACGGACAGGCCATCGGCGTAGGCGCAGGCCAGCAGTCCCGTGTACACTGCACCCGCCTGGCAGGTCAGAAGGCTGACAACTGGTTCCTGCGTCAGAGCCCAAAGGTACTGGGTCTCCAGTTCGTGGACGGCATCGGCCGTGCCGACCGTGACAACGCCATCGACGTCTACATCGGCAACGAGTACATGGACGTGCTGGCAGACGGCGCCTGGGAGCGGATCTTCAAGGTAAAGCCGGAGGTGTTCACCGAGGAAGAAAAGAAGGCATGGCTGTCCCAGATGAAGGACGTGACCGTTGGAAGCGACGCCTTCTTCCCCTTCAGCGACAACATTGAGCGGGCGAAAAAGAGCGGTGTAAAATATATCGCGGAGCCCGGCGGATCCGTCCGTGACGATCTGGTTATCGAGACCTGCGATAAGTATGACATGGTAATGGCATTTACCGGAATCCGTCTGTTCCACCACTAATTGCAGACAAAAAACAGAGAGACAGGAAGCGTCTCCGGCTATTTCAGAAGCCGGGGGCGCTTTTTTGCTCTATAGGAAACACCGTGTTGCGTTAAAGTGCGAAAACTATGATTCCTATAGAGCAAAAAGCCCCTCCGGGGGATCGCGCCTCGGCGCGAGAATGTGCCATTGGCACACGCATTGTCATATAAAAATGAAAAATTCACGTAAATTTTTTCCGGAAACACTTGCAATGTTCCATCATCTGTGTATAATGTAAAATGATTTTTGTAATTTTAAATAAAAAGTTTAGTATAAGAAAACAGGAGGTGCGCCGTGGATATCGGCAAAAAGCTGAAGGAGCTGCGTCAGCAGAAGGAGCTGACCCTGGAGGATCTGGCATCTCGCAGCGAGCTGACCAAGGGATTTCTGTCTCAGGTGGAGCGGAACCTGACGGCTCCCAGTATCGCCACCCTGGAGGATATCCTGGAGGCCCTGGGAACTAATCTGTCTGAGTTTTTCCATGAGGAGCCGGAGAAGCAGGTGGTTTTTTCCACCCAGGAGTTTTTTGTGGACGAGCAGCCGGATTATTGTATCGAATGGGTGATTCCCAATGCCCAGAAGAATAAGATGGAGCCTATTCTCCTGACCCTCCATCCGGGAAAAAAGAGTCAGGAAATGCCCGCCTTTGACGGGGAGGAATTCGGCTATGTGCAGAAGGGCAGCGTAACGCTGGTCTGCGGCAGCAAAAAATACAAAATAAAGGCCCGGGAGACCTTCTATCTGGACGGGACCGAAAGCCATTATTTATACAATCATGGGAAGAGTGACGCAAAAATCTTGTGGATCACCACACCCCCCATGTTTTAGGAGGAGATGTGTTATGGAACAGAATACACTGATAAGCTTTCGAAATATTGTGAAAAGCTTTGACGGCCAGATGATTCTGAAGGGAGTCAATCTGGACATCAATGAAAAGGAATTTGTCACTCTTTTAGGCCCCAGCGGCTGTGGAAAGACGACTCTGCTCCGGATTCTGGGTGGTTTCCTGGACGCGGACGAGGGAAGCGTCATCTTCGACGGCGAGGAGATCAGCAAGAAACCCTCCTACGAGCGGGAGCTGAACACCGTATTTCAGAAATACGCCCTGTTTCCCCATTTGAGCGTATACGAAAATATCGCCTTCGGACTGAAGATCAAGAAGATGAGTAAGGATATCATCGATCAGAAGGTCATGAAAATGCTGAAGCTTATCGGCCTGGAGGGTTATGAGAATAAAAACACCACCCTGCTGTCCGGCGGACAGCAGCAGCGTGTGGCCATCGCCCGGGCCCTGGTCAACGAGCCGAAGGTGCTGCTTCTGGACGAGCCGCTGGCGGCCCTGGATCTGAAGCTCCGCAAGGAAATGCAGTATGAGCTGAAGCGGATTCAGCAGGAGGTCGGCATTACCTTCATCTTTGTAACCCACGATCAGGAGGAGGCCCTGACCATGTCGGATAAGATCGTGGTCATGAACAACGGAGAAATCCAGCAGGTGGGAACGCCGGAGGAGATCTACAACGAGCCCACCAACCGCTTTGTAGCCAACTTCATCGGCGAGAGTAATATCATTCCCGGCGTTATGCTGGAGGATTACAAGGTCCGCTTTGACGATATCACCTTCGACTGTGTGGACTTCGGGTTTAAGCCGAATGAGCCGGTGGAGGTGGTCATCCGTCCCGAGGATATCGACATCGTGGATGTAAAAGACGGCAAAATGACAGGAGAGGTCTTAAGCGTGCTGTTCAAAGGCGTACATTATGAGATTATTGTGGAGACCGTACCCGGTACCAGCGTCACGGTCAATATGCACGTCATCAGCAATCAGGACGTAACCAGCGCCGACGGCCGGGAGAAGATGAGCGCCAGCAACTTCTACGTGGATGTGGAGGATGTGAAGTCCCTGGATGACAAGGAGGTTATCGCTCTTTCCAATGCCCAGGCATGGAATCCGGAGACCGATGAGTACATCTCCATCCATAAGGTGGAGTACGATGTGAAGGAAGAGCTGGGTGAGTATCCGGTGCGCTTTACGGCAGCAGGCGGAACCACCATCGAGCGTACCATTTACGTGGTAAATCAGCCCTTCGTGAAAAATGAGAAGGCAAATGAGGCAGTCATGGCCTTCAACTTCGCCAGAACTGTAGACGAGATCCAGGAGTCTCAGGCTCTGGATACGGATATCAAGACCTGGGCAAATGCCCAGGGCTGGAAGCTGAGCGACGAAAATCAGAGCGTGGACGTCAGTGTAGACTACGACTTCGATCCGGAGAACATCAAAGAAGGCAGCTACCCGATTACCTTCTGGACCACCGGACGGGAGTTTAAGATTCACACCACCGATTATTCGGAAGTCGGTCAGGAGGTCGGCCTGACATTCTTCCCGGAGGATATTCATGTTATGGAGAGGATGCTGTTCTAAATGAAGAAATTTTCACAGCTTGCAGTCCCGTACATCGTATGGGCGGCACTGATGCTGGTACTGCCGATGCTTCTGATCGCCATGTATTCTGTGACAGAGCAGGGTAACAGCATTGTGTCCTTTAAATTCACCCTGGATCATTACGTCAGATTTTTTACCGACCCGGATTTCCTGATAATCCTCTGGCGTTCCATCTGGATAGCAGTGAAGACGACGATCATCTGCCTGCTTCTGGGCTATCCGATTGCGTTTTTTATCGCCCGCAGCAGCGAGCGTGTTCAGAATATCCTGGTGCTTGGCATTACAATTCCCATGTGGATCAATATGCTGGTGCGTACCTATGCCTGGATTGGCCTTCTGAGTGAGGGCGGACTGATTTCCCGTATTCTCGGCGTCTTTGGCCTGGGCCATACAGAGCTTCTGTATACACAGGGCGCGGTGCTTCTGGGTATGGTATATAACTTCCTGCCTTTTATGGTACTGCAGATCAACACCGCCCTCTGTAAGATGGATCCGTCCCTTCTGGAGGCCAGCGCGGATCTGGGAGCCAACCGGGTGCAGACCTTCCGGCGGGTAACCCTGCCTCTGTCCCTGCCCGGCGTCATCAATGGAATTACCCTGGTATTCCTGCCGGCAGTCAGCTCCTTCTTTATCCCGAAGCTTCTGGGCGGCGGACAGTATTTCCTCATCGGAAATATGATCGAGAACCAGTTTATTACCGTGGGAGAATGGAACTTCGGCAGCGCCATTTCCATGATTATGGCAGTCATTATGATGGTAATGATGATGGCGGTTCGTAAGGTGGAGAAACGCAACCGTGGCGGAAAGGAGGAAGAGTAAACCGATGAAAAAAGGAAAACGTACTTTTGGAAAAATCCTGATGGTTTTGACCCTTGCCTTCTTTTATCTGCCGATCCTGTATATGATTATTTTTTCCTTCAATGCAGGAAAATCCCTGACGGCCTTTACCGGCTTTTCCCTGCGCTGGTATCAGCATATGCTGGACTCCAAGGATATGATGGAGGCTCTGTACACCACCTTTACGGTGGCGATTATCGCCACACTGATTTCCACGGCAGTGGGAACCGTTTCCGCCATCGGCCTGAGTAAATCAAAGAAAATTCTTCGGGACGTGATGGATCAGGTCAACAATTTCCCCATGATGAATCCGGAGATTGTGACGGCTATCGGCTTTATGCTGCTGTTTATTACCTTTAAAATCGAAAAGGGCTACGCCACCATGCTGCTTGCCCATATCGCTTTTTGTATTCCCTACGTAATGCTCTCCGTCATGCCGAAGATCCGCTCCCTGGATCCCAACCTGGCAGACGCGGCCATGGACCTGGGCGCTACGCCCTGGCAGGCATTGATCCGCGTCATCGTGCCGGAGATTACGCCGGGTATCATTTCCGGCGCGCTGATTGCGTTTACCATGTCGGTAGATGATTTTATCATTTCCTATTTTGTAACCGGAGGCGGCGTCAAGAACCTGAGTATCGTGGTCTACACCATGAGCAAGCGGATCAATCCCAGTATCAATGCGGTATCGACGCTGGTGGTTATCATTATCACCGTTGTGCTGGTGCTGATCAATGTGGTGCCCATGCTGATGGCGAAGCGGCAGAAGAAGGACGAAGTGGGCAGAAGGAGTTTTGTACTGCCGGGCTGCGCGGTAGCCGCTGTGATTCTCCTGATTTGTCTGGTGAAAATCGGTTCTGCCGGTCAGGATCTTCCCTATGCGGGACAGACCCTGTCGGTCTATATGCCCGGTGAATATATGGGAGAAAATGTAATTCCGGATTTTGAGAAGGCAACCGGGGCAACTGTCGCCATGGAATACTTCGATTCCAATGAGCAGATGTATATCAAGGTGGCAAATGAGGAAAACTATGATGTACTGATTCCCAGTGATTATATGATTCAGCGTCTGATGGACGAGGGTTATCTGCAGAAGCTGAAGCCGGAGCTTTTGACCTGTATGGACGAGATCACCGATTCGGTGAAGCATCCGGCCTTCGATCCGGACGACGCGTATTCCGTATCCTACTTCTGGGGAACCGTAGGTATCGTATACGATAAAACCAAGGTAAGCGAGGAGGATCTGGAGCGGGAGGGCTTCAATATTTTCAAGGATACCAAGTACCGGGGAGATATCTATCTCTACGATTCCGAGCGGGATTCCTTCATGATGGCTCTGAAGGCCCTGGACTATTCCATGAATACAGAAAATGAGGCGGAGCTTCAGGAAGCTTATCAGTGGCTGGTGGAGTGCGTCCAGACCATGAAGCCGGAAATCGTAACCGACGAGGTTATCGACAACATGGCCCAGGGAAGAAAAGCCCTTGCCTTATGCTATTCCGGCGACGCTGCTTACATTATGGCAGAAAATGAGAACATGGGCTACTACCTGCCGGAGAGCGGAACCAACCTGTGGTACGATTCCATGGTAATTCCCGCCAACGCGAAAAACGTAGAGCTGGCCCACGAGTTTATCAATTTTGTCACTTCCTATGATTATGCCTATGACAATTCCAGCTATGTAGGTTATACCTCGCCGAACCAGGAGGTCCTGGACGTGCTGTCCGGAGAAGGCGGCGACTACGAAGGAATCAACGCGTACCTGCCCCGGGTGGGATATCCGAAGGACGAGGTATTCGTGTTCAACGACGATACCCGTAAAGTAATCGGCAATCTCTGGAGCAAGGTAAAGATTGCGGCCAGCAATGCCAACTAAAGGAACAGTTTGAAAATAAAATAGTTCTTCAATAAGAAAAGGCCAGTCTTTTGAAAAGGGACAGGCCTTTTCTTATGTAAGTACGCCCGACAGCACACGTTACTAACCGGTGTAAGTTTGGAAGAAAGAGGATGGCATCAAGATGGAGGGACAGCAAGTTGATATTCTTCTTATTATAAAAAAGAAAAGCTAGCTTTTGCAGGATTAAATTCCATAGAGGGGTGGAATTTAACTTTGCAAGTGAGTTATATAAAAATATGTAACAAAAACGTAAAAAACAGGTTGACAAACTAAAATCCATCAAGTATAATAACCTATGCGTCGAACTTGACGTGAAGTGAATATCGTAGAAAATGAACTTCAGGAGAAATACTCAAGAGGCTGAAGAGGCGCCCCTGCTAAGGGTGTAGGTCGGTAATCCCGGCGCGAGGGTTCAAATCCCTCTTTCTCCGTTTCTTACCAAAAAGAATTTGAAAATTCTTTAAAAAAGTTGTTGACAAACGCTTTCGGGCATGGTAAGATAAACAAGTTCCGCTTGAGAGAGCGGACACGTTCTTCTGAAAAAGAGCTTCAAAAACTTCTTCAAAAAAGTTAAAAAAGTTCTTGACAAGCGAGAATGAATGTGATAAGATAGTCAAGTCGCTTCGGTAAGGAACGACAAAGACAACGAAACGAACCTTGATAACTGAACAGTGTAAACCTTGAAAATTCTAAGAGAATAATTCAAGAACAGTTCGATTCTTAGTAATAAGAACGAACACCTTTTAACAGTAATACGGGAAAGAAATTGCTAGTTGTGATTTCTGGACCGGATTCAAACACTTAAACATGAGAGTTTGATCCTGGCTCAGGATGAACGCTGGCGGCGTGCTTAACACATGCAAGT
>USDU01000109.1 GCA_900553635.1 uncultured Lachnospiraceae bacterium
CGGGCACATCATATTCATCCAGAAGCAGGATCACCGGCTTCTGATAATATGCCTCCATGATCCGCAGCAACAAGCTTAAGGCACGGCTCACCTGTACTTCTCCGGCCCGTCCTGCCTTCAAATCCAGGAAATTTTGTTTATCATCCGGATCGATTGCGTCATATTCCAGCAGGTACGCATATTTTTTATATAATTCGGAAATCTGTGCTTTCAGTTGTCCATACGCAGATTCAAAATTCAAGCCGTCAATATCCTTTAAAGAAAAGAAAACCGTCGGCCATTGATTCATCCAGGCCTGGCACAGTTCACTATCCCTGGCGATTTCCAGACCCTCAAACCACGCTCTGCTGTCTTTTCGGATATCAAAGAAATTTTCCAGCATACTCATACTGAGGGTTTTTCCAAAGCGCCGGGGCCGAGTAATCAGGGTCACTTTGGTAGCTGTGTTCTTCAGTAATTCCCGAATCAAACCGGATTTATCGATATAGTAATAGCCATTTTGCCGGATTTCCCGAAAGTCTGAAACGCCCACAGGAATATTTAATTCTGGCATACTGTCCCCTCCTTACTGCTCTGGTTCTCCGTACCTTCAGAATAACATGAAGCCTGCTTTTTTACAAGCAGGCTTTCGTCTATCATTCTTATACTGCCAGCACTCCTGCCAGCGCCGCTACTGCCGCCACAAGCGCCAGTGCCAGAAGCACGCCCGCGTACATCAGCCGGTTCATGCGGCGGATATCCTCATACTCCACCGGGCGGATGGGATCGCCGATGGTCGGCTTTTTATAAAGCTTTCCGAAATAATAAGCGTCTCCGGCCAGCTGAACTTCAAGCGCGCCCGCCGCTGCCGCCTCAGTCTGGGCGGAGTTGGGGCTGGCATGGTTGCGGCGATCCCGCAGCCAGATTCTCCAGGCGCCGGATATGCTTAAGCCAGCCAGCGGGCTCGCCGCAACCAGCAGAAGGCCGCTTATCCGGGCGGGGATATAATTCAGCACATCGTCCAGCTTCGCGGAGAAGCGGCCGAAATACAGATATTTGTCGTTCTTATAGCCCACCATGGAATCCAGGGTATTTACCGCCTTATAGAAAAAGCCCAGAACCGGGCCGCCGATGGCCAGAAAAAGCAGGGGAGCCACCACGCCGTCAGAGGAATTTTCCGCCACCGTCTCCACTGCCGCCTTGGCTACGCCCTCCTCATTTAAGGCCTGGGTATCGCGTCCCACAATCATGGACACCGCATAGCGGGCCTTTTCCAGATCGCCCTCTTTTAAAGCGTCGTAGACCTTCATGCTCTCGGTTTTCAGAGATTTCGTTGCCAAAATTTGGAAACTCCAGAATGTCAGCAGGGCAAAATACAGCCAGAAATTGATGTTCCGGGCCAGATATAAAAGTCCGAAGGGAACTGCCGTAGATACGGCCACCACGAAAATACAGAAGAACACGCCTGCTGCCAGCTCGCCCTTCTCCGTCTTCGGGAACGCCGCCCGGAAGGGCTTTTCCCCATGGGAAATCAGATTGCCGATGGCGCAGATGGGATGATAGAGAATCCGCGGATCACCGAAGATCAGATCCAGCACAAAGCCCAGTATCAGGGCGTAGATGTGATATTTCATGTAAAATGATGCCTCCTTTTTCTGTCTCATCCCAAAGCATACGGAAGCCTTCTCCGTTCTGAACCTGCCAGTGATAAAACTCCTCTTTCTCCGCCGCGTAAGCTGCTAGGATACTCATAATCGTGCCGCCGTGAACCACAAGGGCCGCCCGGTAAACCGCCTTCCCTTTTAAATCCGCAAGGACTTCCTGAAAGCCCGTGACGCACCGCTCTTCAAAGGCCTCCCGGCTTTCGCCTCCCGGAAAGGGCAGCGTGCCGTTGCTGTCAATCCAGGCCTGATAGGCCGCATTCCCGGACAGCTCTTTATAATTCTTATTTTCGAATTCGCCGAAATCACATTCCCGGAGCCGGGGAACCGGAATCATTTCCTTGCCCGGAAACAAAATTGCCGCAGTCTCCTGACAACGCTTTAGGGGACTTCCGTACAGGACGTCCGGCATGGGGTAAAGCCCCGCTTCGAAAATAGCCTGCAGGGCTTCTCTTCCCTCCTCGCACAGGGGCTCGTCGGTGGTTCCGATATAGCGCCCCAGGGTGTTGCCATAGGTCTTTCCATGGCGGATCAGATACAGCTCCTTCATTCCTTGATCACCGTCCCGATCCCGCAGACCACGCGATGAACCTCTGCTGCGTATTTCGCCAGATCGCAGGCTGCCCGTCCGGAGGCCTCCCGCCACTGGCGGTCAAAGGGATCCGCGGGAATCACGCCGCTTCCCAGCTCGTTCGTAATCACAAGGATATCCGGATTTTCTGTATACAATGTTTCTGCCAGCGTGGACGCGTCGCCGCCCTCCTTCAGTACCCGGCGTACATATTCCTGAAAATCCGTGACTGCCTTTGCCTGAAGCAGATCCGTTTCCCCGCAGTCGGCCCCATTTACCATATCCTGCTCTCTCAAGTGAAAATGCTCCATCGCGTAGGCCTTTTTTCCCTGAAAGGCTCCGCCTGTAATCAGTATCATGTCTGATTTCCTCCTATATTCTCCTGCTGCTTGCGCAGAGATCGTTTTTTCCAGACAGCGGAAATCAGAATTTTCCCGCCGCCCACACGCAGATGGCCATGACCAGCTCGCAGGTCTGCACGAAGCAGCCCGCCAGGTCGCCGGTGATACCGCCGAACTGTTTCATGGACATACAATAATACCAAAAAAACGTACACCAGGCTCCCACCACAGCCGCCGTGCCAAGCTTCGCGTCCAGCAGGCACATGAAGCCCGCGGACAGAAAAAGCAGAATGTAGAGGCAGGTCATGACCGTGCGCTCCTGCACCGCGTCGGAAAAGGCTGCTACCGTTCCGGTCTTGCGGGCGCAGGGAAAGGACGCCACGGACAGGCCGCTCATGGAACGGGACAGCACATAGCCGCCGGAGAGCACCAGCACCTGACGGCCCGACAGCTCCGTCCAGAAGCCGAAGCAGGCCAGGAAATAACAGCAGGCCACGATGACCGCGAAGGCTCCCGCATTGGAATCCTTCAGGATCTCCAGCTTCTTTTCTCTCGGCTGCCAGGAGGACAGGGCGTCCGCCGTATCCAGCAGACCGTCCAGGTGGATGCCGCCGGTCACCAGCACCGGAATCAGCACGTAAATGACGCTCCGGAGGCTGTCGCCCACGCCGAGCTTTCCGCTTAAGAAGCTCCACCCCACCATCAGCGCGCCGATGACGATGCCCACAAAAGGAAAGAAGCACATCATATAGCGCATATTTTCCTTCTCCCAGTCCGCCCGGGGCATGGGAATCTTGGAATACATGGCAAATGCGATTTTAAAACTGTTCCATATCCGTTTCATCGTTTTCATAGATTCTGTCCTTTATTTTTGAGCTGCAGAGGAATGCCGCAGACCACCTCCGCCGCCTGGTCGGCCTCTGCCGCAATGCGCCGGTTGATCTCGCCCAGCCGTTCCTGATACAGCGCTGTTACTTCATCATATGTAATTCCGTCGGAAAAGATATCGTTGGTCACGATGACCAGGTGGACGCAACGCCCCTTCAGCGCCTCCACGCCTGCCAGCACTGCCTCCACGGTGTCGTCACCCGCGCCCTCCGGCTCAAACATTTCGTTGGCCGTCAGGTTCGACATACACTCCAGCAGCACCACGCCTTTTTCCGGCAGGGTCTGTTCCTTTAAATTTACATAACATTCTATCGTCTCAAAGCCTTTTCCGGCCCGGAGCTTCCGGTGACGCTCCACTCTCCACTTGCCCTCCGCGCCGAAGGGCCGCATAGTGGCGATATAATATAAGGGAAGTCTATCCCGTTTTGCCAGAGAAGTGGCTACGCTCTCCGCGTATTCGGATTTGCCGCTTCCGCTGCCTCCTGTAATCACTGCAAGCATCTATATTCCTCACGTTGAATCATTTTTATACGCCCTCAGCAGCAGGTGCTTCGGGCTGTATGGAATCGTTACTACATTTCTGTAAAAAATTCCAGGCCATGGCCGGATTGGAATAGAAAAAGAGATGGGGGAAGCCCGCATACAGGGTCGGTGTGCCGTGTACGCAGTCCCAGTTCCGCTTCCGTAAGGGCTTCTTCGCGTGGATGGCGTTGCCGCAGTCCTCGCTCTCCCAGTAATGAAATTCATGTCCCCGGGCCTTTTCGCCCTCTGCCAGAATCAACTGATCCTGTTTTGCTTCCATTTCGATATACCCGAAGCGGGACAGTTTATCCGTCCGGTAGGCTTTGGCCCCAATGACGCCTGCCATGGGGTAATCCACGCCATCGGATCCCTCCAGAGTCCGGTGCAGGTAAAGAAAGCCGCCGCACTCGGCGATACAGGGGAGTCCCGCCGCCACTGCGTCGTGAATAGCCCTTCGCATGGATGCGTTTTCGCTCAGCGCCTTCGCGTGCAGCTCCGGATAACCGCCGCTCAAGATGAGGCCGTCGATGCCTTCCGGCAGCGCCTCGTCCTTTATGGGGGAAAATGGTACCAGCTCCGCGCCCATATCCTTAAGCATCTGAAAATTATCCCGATAGATGAAGCAAAAGGCGTCGTCCTCCGCCACGCCGATGCGGACTTTTTTTCCGCCTGAAAGCTTCGGAAGTTCTGGCGTCTCGTAGGTGAAATCCGGCGCTTCATAGGCCAAAGCCAGAAAAGCGTCCAGATCGATGCTTTCCTCCAATACGGCAGCCAGGCGGTTCAGCTTCTCTTTCAGGCTCTCGATTTCACCCGGAAGCACCAGGCCCAGATGACGGCTTTCCAGCACCAGATCCTCCACCTTCGGCACATAGCCCAGCACCTTCACCGGCAGCCAGCGCTCGATTTGCGCCTTCATGTCGGCGTACAGGGACTTCGGCATCTGATTTAAAATGACGCCCTTGATGCGGCTGGGAGTCTGATATTCCAGGAAGCCCTTGATCAGCGGTACCACAGAAATGCTCATACCCCTGCAGTTTACCACCAGCACCACGGGCATATTAAGAGCCGCCGCCACATCCGAAGAGCTGGCCTCCTCAGAGATGCCGCCAAGTCCATCATAATAACCCATGACGCCCTCGGCCACGGAAATCTCCGCCTCCGCAGCGCTTCGGCCAAACAGGTAACGGGTGGTCGCTTTATCCGTGAAAAAAGTGTCCAGGTTGCCGGATTTCACGCCGATGACCCTGCTATGAAACATGGGGTCGATATAGTCAGGGCCACATTTAAAGGAGGCCACACGGAAACCGCGGTTTACCAGAGCCTGCAGGATGCCGCAGGTAATCAGGGTTTTGCCGCTGCCGCTGGACGGAGCGGCCAGCATAATTCTCGGCAGTCTCATTTACGCTTCCCCCTTTCCGGTTCCGGCGAAGATGTAGACCGGATTCTGCCCCATCATCATCTCGTAGGGCCCCACCTTTTTGGCCTTGGCCGCCTGAATCTGGGTAATATCCACGTCCGTAAAGCCAAGCTCCTTGAAGCAGCTGTTGGCCTCCGCCACGGTCTCCAGGGTAATGGCGTTTACTACCACGCGGACGCGGGAATTCCGGTCAAGCAAAAGCTTCAGAATCTCTTTCATGTTGCCCGAGGAACCGCCGATGAAGGCGTGGGTCGGGGCGGGCAGGTCAGTCAGGGCCTCTGGGGCCGTTCCCACATGCACCTCCACATTGGGGGTGCCAAACTTCTTCGCGTTCTCCTCGATGAGGGCTGCCGCCGCGGACTTTTTCTCGATGGCGTACACTTCACCGTCCGCGGCTGCCAGCGCCATCTCGATGGTGACAGAGCCGGTTCCCGCGCCGATGTCCCAGGCGATGGAATCCCGGTTCAGATTCAGCTTGGCCACGGAGAGACTGCGCACCTCGCTCTTCGTCATGGGCGCGTCGCCCCGCTGAAACTCTTCGTCGGGGATGCAGCTTCGAAGTCCGCTCATGTAAGACGGGTTTTCGATGATGGCCACGCAGAGGCTGTCAAAGGCTTTCTCCTTCAGCTCCGCGGGAGTGCCCTCGGTGATACGCTCCTCCGGGTAGTGGAGACGTTCGCCGATGTAGAGCTTCACGTTTTCGAATCCATATTTTTCCAGTTTTTCACATAAGGACGCTACATTATCCTTGCCGCCCAGCAGCGTGAAGGTGCGGAAATGGGTGCGTACCGCCGCAATCAGGTTCTCTCTGCGGCCATGGATGCTCATGAGCTTCACGTCCTCCCAGGCGATTTTCAGGCGGCTGCAGAAGTAGGTTACGGAAGAGATTCCTGTAATCAGTTCTGTGTGGATACCTGCGCCCTCAAAAGCGGTGATCAGGCGCTTCGCGCCGCTGTAGAAGCCCACATCGCCGGACAGGGCCACTGCGATGGTGTGATGCTCCGGGTGATCCTGAACGTAAGCCAGCATTTTGGCCGGATCGTAGGCGTCGAACAGGGGCTTGCCGGTGGCCTTGAAAGAATCCAGCATGCGGCCGGAGCCTAAGATACAGTCGGCCTTTTCGAAGGCCGCGCGGGCCTCGCCGGTCAGGTGGTCGGGGGTGCCCATGCCGATGCCGATTAAATATGCAATTCGTTCTTGTTCTTTGTTACAAAAATAAGTGGAATTTAGTTTATTATTTTCCTCTTTCTTTTCACAGTTAGGACTAACTATATTCTTTATATTGTTTTTTTGTTCTAATATATTTTTACTTTCTGATAAAGGAACAATATGGAATCGTTCCGCCAGCAGCTTCACTCCATCCTCAATGGACAGCCCCTCCTGCTCCTGCGGGCGGCCTATCAGCACAACTTTGACTCCATCCTCTTTGGCGGCGGTCATTTTCTCCTCAAAGCCGCCTGCGCGGCCTGCTTCTTTGGTAACCATCCAGGCCGCGCCGGTGCTGCGGAGCATGGCCAGGTTCAGCTCTTTGGAGAAGGGACCCTGCATACAGATCAGGTGCGGGCCGGTGAAGCCTGCCTCAGTACACTGGATTACGACCTCCGGAGTCGCCAGGACGCGGGCGTAGACGCGGTTCCGGTAGTCAGGCAGAGCAGTAAATTTGGCTAATTCCTTGCTTCCTGTGGTGACGAAGATGGAACCTTCGGTCGTTTTCAAAAAGTTTACTGCGGCCTCCACACTCTCGACTACTACAATTTCTTCCGCAGTCTTACCTGCATTTTTATCTGTGACTGTATTTGTCATCTCTTTACTTACTTCGTTTTTCCTATTTTTTCTCATCAACGAGGGACGAATCAGACGCAGATACTCACACCCGGCCTGTGCGCAGGCCGTCTTAATGTTCGCCGACACAGCCACGGCGTAAGGATGCGTCACATCCAGCACCAGCGGTTTTCCCTCCGCTTCCAAAAGCTGCTCCATCTCCTCCGGCAGCAGCCGTCCCTGGCGTACGCTCAGATGAGGCTGTTTTTCCACCAGCAGTTCTCCATATTCGGTGGCCACGCTGCACAGAGTCTCCACCCCTGCTGCCGCCAGCCATTCGCTAATCTGCCTTCCCTCTGTCGTTCCTGCAAATACAATTACCTGTCTCATGTACCTGTTCCTCTTACCTTATCCATACCTGGAACCGTTTCTTCTTCACAGTTCCATCCAATATTCCTTTCAAACCGACTCCTCCGACGGAATTATCCGAAGTTTACCGTGTACTCCTCCAGCGCAATAGCCACCGTCACGCCGTACCCGGCCGTCTTTGGCTGAAAAAGCTTCTTTCTGCCTGCGGCCAGCAGGGCGCTGCGCTCGCACACATTTCCTACGCCGGTAATCTGCCGCACGAAGGCGGATTCGGAAAAGCCACCCTCACATTCCACAGCTTCAAGCTCCTTTGCCGTATAGGTCTGAAACGGCAGCTTCCAGGCAGCACAGAAAGCCAGAAGCCCCGGCTCTTCTTTTTTTAAATCGATGGAAGCCACCCTGGCAATGGCCTGTTTCGAAAGCTGATTCTGCAAGAGCACCTGTTCCACCAGCGCTTCGATGCGCTCCACAGGCGTACCCCTTTTACAGCCGATGCCCAGCACCGCAATGCGCGGAACCAGATGCAGAGTCCGGGGAAACGGATCATAGGTCTCATCCACGGAGATACTGATGCCAAGCCCATCCTTTTTCTGGATGGACAGCTCCGGTGGAATCTGCCCAACCACTTCAAAATCGCTGTAGAGACCGATGGTCC
>USDU01000110.1 GCA_900553635.1 uncultured Lachnospiraceae bacterium
GGGCCGCTTCTGAATGGAGGCGTCGCCGGTCAGCGTAGTCTCGAAATTCTGACCGCTTAAGATACCGGAAATCAACCGGGTGGTTGTACCGCTGTTGCCTGCATCCAAAATCGCAGACGGCGCGGAAAGCCCGTGCAGTCCCTTCCCGTGAATCAGAATCCGCTCGCCCTTATCCTCAATGGAAATGCCGAGCCGACGGAAGCAGTCAATGGTAGAGAGGCAGTCGGCGCCCCTTAAGAAACCGGTCACCTCGGTGGTTCCCTCTGCCAGCGAGCCGAACATAACGGTCCGATGGGAGATGGATTTATCGCCGGGGATGGTAACTTCCCCGTGTAATTTCTGCGCACGTGTAAATTTCATAAATGTTCTCCTCACAGTATATTTATCGCTCATAAATGGTGTAACGGTATTTGCGAAGCAGTTCCACTGCTTTCTTATAAGCGTCTTCCTCGTAGAGTTCTACGCGGAGCACGGCTTCTTCGAATTCCCGATTGTGGATAATACCGATGTTTTTGATACTGATGCCGCCGGAGGCCAGGATGGTTGCCAGAGTAGCGATACCGCCAGCTTCGTCCACCATATCACAATAGAAAGCGTAGGTCTTCTTTAAGGGTCCTGCGGAAGCTTCCGGGATAGAATTCCGGTAATCCCGGGACGCGGCAAAGAAGGAATGTATCTTATCCGCCTCTTTCCCAGTGATTTCCGTCCGGAGTCGGCTAAGCTGCGCCTGATAATGATCCAGCGCTTTTAAAATATTTTCGGAATTGGTCATGCAGATCTGCTCCCACATATCGGGAGAAGAGGATGCAATTCTTGTAATATCCTTGAAACCGCCCGCCGCAATCCGTTTCATCAATTCGTCGGGACCGTCCAGCTCCTTCACCAGTTCCACTAGAGAAGAAGCGATCAGGTGGGGCAGATGGCTGACGCAGGCCGTGATAAAATCATGCTGGCGGTAATCCAGTACCAGCGGAAGGGCTTTTAAAGAAGAAACCAGGGCAACGAATTCATTGACCGTATCTTCAGGCACACCTGTGCCCGGCGTGATAATATAGTAGGCATTTTCAATCAGGTGGGTCTTGGCGTTCTCGTACCCGGTTTTTTCAGAGCCTGCCATGGGATGGCCGCCGATGAACTGCCCGGTAAGCCCCAGAGCATCAACCTTCTCGTGAATATCCGTCTTTGTGCTGCCTACATCAGTCAGGAGACAGGTCTTCGGTAACATGGGCTTTAACTGCTCCAGATAGCGGGCGTTAGTCTCCACGGGCGCACAGAGGAAAAGCAGATCGCAGGCGGCAAACTGCTCGCCAACTTCGGAACAGGCCTCGTTGATCACGCCTTCGTCTACAGCTTTTTGGAGTGTGTCCTGACTTCTCATATAGGCTATCATCCGGACATCCGGGTGATATGCGCGAATGGCTTTTGCGATGGAGCCGCCGATGAGGCCCAGTCCGATAAAGCCGATGGTATTCATTTTCATGGTGAAAACTCCTTTTATGTATACAAAATCTCTAAGAGTTAAGTTTAAAGTTTTTTGCGGAAAATGTCAACACTAGTTTACATTAACGCATAAAAGTGTATTGCGAAAGCAGAAGAATAAGAATATAGAAAGCGGAAAGCCCGGCGGGATGACGAAAATTGATTTCTGCAGATGGATGCCAGATTTACAATATGCTGTACAAAAATTCGCAAAAATAGAAATTACTTGTAAAAAATATATAAAAACTATTGCAATATTGTCAGACTTTTAGTAAAATGTATCCATGGTGTTCCGATGCCTTTCATTTACAGAATAATCTTTTTGACAGATGAAATATCCGGAACTATAAAATTATTGTAATCGGAGGAATAGGCATGAATATTTACACAACTGACAAAATTCGTAACGTAGTTCTTCTTGGCCACGGCGGCTGCGGCAAGACCAGTCTCGTAGAGGCGATGGCATATGTATCCGGCCTGACCACCCGTATCGGTAAAGTGACTGACGGCAATACCATCAGTGATTATGATAAGGAAGAGATTAAGAGAAAGTTCTCCATTACCACATCGGTAGTTCCTCTGATTTGGCAGGATTGTAAGATTAATCTTCTGGACGCTCCGGGATATTTCGATTTCGTGGGCGAGGCAGAAGAGGCAGTGTCAGCGGCTGACGCGGCGATTATCGTGGTATCCGGTAAGGCCGGCGTGGAGGTCGGAACCCAGAAGGCATGGGATCTCTGCGAAAAGTATAAGCTGCCGAGAATGTTCTTTGTATCTGAGATGGATGTGGATCACGCGTCCTTCCGTCAGGTGGTACAGGATCTGACCGATTTGTACGGCAAGAAGATTGCGCCGTTCTATCAGCCTATCCGTGAAAATGAAAAATTCGTGGGTTATATCAACATCTGCAAGATGGCAGGCCGCCGCTTCACCGATATCGGCAAGCGCGAGGAGTGCGAGATTCCGGAATACTCCAAAGAAAACTTGGCTATCTGCCGCGAGGCGCTTCTGGACGCAGTAGCGGAGACCTCCGACGAATTTATGGAGCGGTACTTCAATGGTGAGGAGTTCACCTTTAGCGAGATTCGCGCGGCTATGAAGTTTAATGTATGCGACGGCACTGTGATTCCCGTATCTATGGGATCCAGCACCGAGCTCCGTAACATCCACAACCTGATGAATGATATTGTAGAGCTGTTCCCGAGCCCGGATAAGAAGTCCTGTAACGGTATCAATATGAAGACCAACGAGATTTTCGAGGCGAATTACGATTTCTCCAAGGCGAAATCCGCTTATGTATTTAAGACCATCGTGGATCCGTTTATCGGAAAGTATTCTCTGATCAAGGTGTCCTCCGGTGTTATTAAGTCCGACGATACCCTCTATAATCAGGATAAGGATGCGGAAGAAAAGCTGAACAAGCTGTACATCATGCAGGGCAACAAGCCCATCGAGACCACAGAGCTGCACGCAGGCGATATCGGAGCCATCGGCAAGCTGGCGAATACCAAGACCGGCGACACCCTGTCCACCAAGGCAGCCCCGATTGTGTTCGGCAGAACCGAGATTTCCAAGCCCTATACCTATATGAGATATAAGGCAAAGAATAAAGGCGACGAGGATAAGATTTCCCAGGCGCTGGCGAAGATGATGGAAGAGGATCTGACCTTAAAGAACGTCAATGATTCCGAGAACCGCCAGACCCTGCTGTACGGCATGGGCGACCAGCATCTGGACGTGGTAGTCAGCAAGCTGGAAGAGAAATTTAAGGTATCGGTAGAGCTGTCCAAGCCGAAGGTAGCTTTCCGTGAGACTCTGAAGAAGAAAGCGGATGTGGACTCCAAGTATAAGAAGCAGTCCGGCGGACACGGACAGTACGGCCATGTTAAGATGACCTTCGAGCCCTCCGGCGATTTGGAGACTCCGTATGTATTTGAGCAGATCGTAGTCGGCGGCGCGGTTCCGAAGAACTACTTCCCGGCAGTGGAAAAGGGTATCCAGGAATCCGTCTTAAAGGGACCGCTGGCGGGATATCCGGTAGTTGGTGTGAAGGCTGTTCTGTATGATGGATCTTATCACCCGGTAGATTCTTCCGAGATGGCGTTCAAGACCGCTGCTATCCAGGCCTTCAAAAAGGGCTTTATGGACGCAGGTCCGGTTCTCCTTGAGCCGATTGTAACCATGACTGTGACTGTTCCGGATAAGTATACCGGTGATGTTATGGGTGATCTGAACAAGCGCCGCGGTCGTGTGCTGGGTATGAATCCCATCGCAGGCGGCAAGCAGGAGGTCGTAGCAGACGTTCCGATGACTGAGATCTTCGGTTATTCCACAGACCTGCGTTCCATGACAGGCGGAAGCGGCGAATTCTCCTATGAGTTTGCGCGCTACGAGCAGGCGCCGGCGGATGTGCAGGCGAAGGAAGTGGAAGCGAGAGCCTCCGAAACTGCAGAATAATTTTACATAGGGATTATGAAAGAAGGGGAGATAGTATAAGAACAATTACTGTTCACGGCCACTATCCCGCGAGGTGTTTTGGCATGTATATGCCAAAATCCCGAGTTATGCAAGCGCGAAATTACGCGAATAGCGTAATTTCTGTGCATAGCGAAGCGGGTTAATGCGAACGAAGTGAGCAGTAACCAAGGGCATCCGGTTAGCGCCGGGTGCTCTTTTTTGGCTCTTGTAAAATATTCTTTCCGGGGGTACAATAAAAAAATATACGTGTTACGGAGGAAACAGGACATGAAACGACTGTTGTATTATATGAAAGAGTATAAAAAGGAGAGTATTTTAGGACCTCTTTTCAAGCTTCTGGAAGCCAGCTTTGAGCTGCTAGTGCCGCTGGTGGTGGCCCATATTATCGATACGGGTATCGCGAACGGGGACGGCGGCTATGTACTGAAGATGGGCGGCGTCCTGATTCTGCTGGGCTTCGTGGGACTGGCCAGTTCCATTACAGCCCAGTATTTTGCGGCGAAAGCGGCGGTGGGAAGCAGTACCGCCATGCGAAAGGCCCTGTTTGAGCATCTGAACAGCTTTTCCTATAAAGAACTGGACACCATTGGAACATCCACACTGATTACGCGGATTACCAGCGATATCAATCAGGTGCAGACCGGTATCAATCTGGTGCTGCGTCTGTTCTTACGTTCCCCATTTATCGTGTTTGGAGCCATGGTCATGGCCTTTACCATTGATATGAAGGCGGCGGCGGTATTTGCAGGGGTTGTCCCGGTACTGTTTATCGTGATATTCGCGATTATGGGCATTACGATTCCCTGGTATCGGAAAGTGCAGAGTCAGCTGGATCGGGTGCTGCTTCATGTACGGGAAAACCTGTCCGGTGTCCGTGTGGTACGGGCATTCAACCGGCAGCAGGAGGAGATGAAAACCTTTCATCGGGACAGCACTACCCTTATGAACACCCAGCTTTTCGTGGGCCGGATTTCCGGACTCTTAAATCCTCTGACTTACGCGATTATCAATGCGGCAGTGATTCTGCTGGTATGGACCGGCGGCCGCCAGGTAGATGCGGGCATCTTAAGCCAGGGCCAGGTGGTGGCGCTGGTCAACTATATGTCCCAGATTCTGGTGGAGCTGATTAAGCTGGCCAATCTGATCATTAATGTAACCAAGTCTCTGGCCTGTCTGTCCCGTATCAATAAGATTCTGGATCAGGAAACGGGTATGACGGAAGGAACGGTCGAAGAACAGAAGCAGGAGAATGGAGTTCCCTGCGTGGAATTTAAAAATGTCAGCATTATCTATGAGGAGGGCGCGGACGCGGCCCTGTCCCATGTGAGCTTCCGGGCTTATCCGGGCGAGACCATCGGCGTCATCGGCGGCACCGGTTCCGGAAAGTCTACCTTGGTGAATCTGATTCCCCGATTTTATGATGTGAGCGAGGGTGAGGTCCTGGTGGACGGTCGGAATGTACAGGATTACACCTATGAAGGACTGCGTGGCAAAGTGGGTGTGGTTCCCCAGAAAGCGGTGCTGTTCTCCGGTACCATCCGGGAAAATCTGCAGTGGGGCAAGAAGGACACCAGCGACGAAGAACTGTACGCGGCGCTTGAGACCGCTCAAGGCCGTGAGATTGTAGAAAAGAAGGAAAAAGGCCTGGATACGGAAGTGCTGCAAAGCGGCCGAAACCTGTCCGGCGGACAGAGACAGCGTCTGACCATCGCAAGAGCGCTGGTGCGTGATCCAGAGATTCTGATTCTGGACGACAGCGCTTCTGCTCTGGATTTTGCTACGGACGCGAAGCTCCGGAAGGCTCTGCGGGAGCATAAAAAAGAAGCTACGGTCTTCCTGGTATCCCAGCGGGCGGCGACCATCCGGCAGGCGGACAAGATTATCGTGCTGGATGACGGAGCGGTAGCGGGCATCGGAAAGCACGAAGAACTGTATCAGAATTGTGAAGTATATCGGGAGATCTGTAACTCCCAGGTTTCGGCAGAGGAGGAAAAAGCACATGAAGCGTAAATCCACATTAAAAAGAGTCCTTTGCTATATCGAAGGGTATCGACTGTATCTGCTGGCGTCCATTTTGCTGGCGGTTCTGACCGTGGCCCTGACCCTGTATGCGCCGATTCTCACCGGTGACGCCATCGACTATATGATTGGAAAAGGAGCGGTAGACTTTGCGGCCCTGTTAAAGCTTCTGACAAAGCTGGGCGTCATCATCGGCTCCACCTCTGTATTCCAGTGGCTCATGAACCTCTGCAACAACCATATCACTTATAAGGTCGTGATGGACGTGCGGACCGAGGCCTTTGACCATATGCAGGATCTGCCCTTAAGCTATATTGACAGCCATCCCCAGGGAGATATCGTCAGCCGCCTGATTGCGGATATCGACCAGTTTTCCGATGGTCTGCTGATGGGCTTTACCCAGTTATTTACAGGCGTGATGACCATTCTGGGAACCCTGCTGTTCATGCTTTCGGTCAATGTAGGCATCACATTGGTGGTGGTCTGCATTACGCCGCTGTCCCTTCTGGTGGCCAGCTTTATCGCCCGGCGGACCCACAGCATGTTCAAGCTTCAGTCTGAGACCAGAGGAGAGCTTACCGGACTGATTGATGAGATGGTAGGAAATCAGAAGGTGGTCAAGGCTTTTGGACATGAGGAGGAGGCCATCGCCCGGTTTGACGAGATTAACCAGAAGCTGCAAAAGCACAGCCTGCGGGCGATTTTCTATTCGTCGATTACCAACCCGGCGACCCGTTTTGTCAACAGTATGGTGTACGCGGGCGTGGGCGTGGCAGGTGCTTTCGCGGCCATCTGTGGCGCCCTGAGCGTGGGTCAGCTGTCCTGCTTCTTAAGCTACGCAAACCAGTATACCAAGCCTTTTAATGAAATCTCCGGTGTGGTCACCGAGCTTCAGAACGCCCTGGCCTGCGCGGAGCGTGTCTTTGACTTCATCGACCAGGAGCCCATGAGCGCCGATCCGGCGGACGGTCCCCATATCGAGAAGGCGGATGGAAGCGTGGTTCTGGAAAATGTGGCATTTTCCTATACAAAGGATCGGGAGCTGATTAAGAATCTGAATCTGCATGTGAAGCCCGGTCAGAGAATTGCCATCGTCGGTCCCACCGGCTGCGGCAAGAGTACCCTGATTAATTTGCTGATGCGTTTCTACGATGTGGACGAGGGCTGCATCTCTGTGGACGGAACCTCGATTCAGGATCTGACCCGGGAAAATCTGCGGCAGCAGTACGGTATGGTATTGCAGGAGACCTGGCTGAAGTCCGCGACGGTCCGCGACAACATTTCCTATGGAAAGCCGGACGCCACGGAGGAGGAGATTATCGAGGCAGCTAAAGCGTCCCACGCCCACAGCTTCATCCGGCGTCTGCCGAAGGGTTATGACACGGTGCTTTCCGAGGATGGAGGCAGCCTTTCTCAGGGACAGAAGCAGCTTCTGTGTATCTCCCGCGTCATGCTGTGCCTGCCGCCCATGCTGATTCTGGACGAGGCCACATCCAGCATTGATACCCGTACGGAGTTGAAGATTCAAAATGCCTTCGCGAAAATGATGGAGGGCCGTACCAGCTTTATCGTAGCCCACCGTCTGTCTACCATTCGGGAGGCGGATGTGATTCTGGTTATGCGGGACGGACAGATTGTCGAGCAGGGTACCCACGAAAGCTTGCTTGCGGCCAATGGCTTCTACGCGGAGCTTTATAACAGCCAGTGGGCCGTGTAAAAGACCGATTTTGCTTGACAAAGCAGTCTGGTGTGATATGATAAAATGCAGTGAGAATTCGTAAATTGTAACCCGAAGTAATTGCGAAGATTCTTATTTTTACAAGATAAACAAGAGGAGTGGAAAGAAATGGCAGTACCATTTAACCACCGCGCGGTGGAAGAGAAGTGGCGCAAGCACTGGGAAGAGCATCCGGTGAACGTCAACGACGGGAAAAAACCGAAATACTATTGTCTGGATATGTTCCCCTATCCGTCAGGCAACGGACTTCATGTAGGTCACTGGAGAGGCTATGTGATCAGTGATGTGTGGAGCCGTTATAAATTGATGCAGGGACACTATATCATTCATCCCATGGGCTGGGACGCTTTCGGCCTTCCGGCTGAAAACTACGCCATCAAGATGGGTGTGCATCCGGCAAAATCTACTGCAGAGAATGTGGCAAATAT
>USDU01000111.1 GCA_900553635.1 uncultured Lachnospiraceae bacterium
GATCTTGATGTAGTCTTTCATGACCTTGTCGACTTCTACCTTCTCAATACCGCGGTAGATGCCGAGACCGTGATTTTCATGCACCACATAGTCGCCGGGCTTGATATCTGAGAAGCTCTGGATCTTCTGGCCCTCGTAGGTCTTCTGCTTCTTCCGCTTTTTTGTCTTCTCCCGGCCGAAGATATCGGTCTCAGAAATGACAGCAAAGCGAAGCATCGGATACTCATACCCCCTGTGCAGGCTGCCGTGGACCACCATGATTTCTGACGGGTTCACGACGCGCCCGGGATCCTCGCTGTAGAAGCTGTTCAGCTCCTCGTCCTGCAGATCCGCCGCCAGACGCCTGGCTCTGGTTCCGGAAGCACACATGAGGATGATGGCGTACTTTTCTTTCTTCCAGCGCTTCAGATCTTTCACCAGGGTGGGGAAGCTGTTGTTGTAAGGATTGATGGAACGGGCGTCGATCTGATAGCGGCCTGTCTGCTCCCATTCCGGTGCTTTCTGCTCCAGCAGGCTTAAGGCCACACAGTTTCTGCGGTTCAGGCGGACGGTGATCTCTTCGCTGCTGTACAGAAGCCGCGCCTCCTCCGGCAATGCTTCACCTTTAGCCGCGCGGTTGGCCATGCTTTCTTCAAATTCCTTTTCCACCGACCGGCCCTTTTCCAGAATCCGGGTGGGCTCATCCAGAAAAATCAGGGATTTCCCGGGTGCAAAATAATCCAGAAAGCTAACCGTCTCCTCCTTTTCATGGGGGATCGGTTCCGCCGCCGGATAAATGGTGATTTCTTCCAGATTTTCCATGGAGCGCTGGCTTTCCACGTCGAAGCTACGGATGGAATCTACCTCGTCGTCCCAGAACTCGATGCGCCAGGGAGCGTCCTCCGTCAACGCAAAGATGTCCACGATGCCGCCGCGCACCGCGAACTGGCCCGGCGCTTCCACCTGAATCTCCCGCTCGTAGCCCAGGCGGCTCAGCTTTTCCGCCAGGGCGTCGATCTGGACAATGCTGTCCTGGCTGATACATAAAATCGAATCTTCCACTTTTTTCAGAGGACGCAGACGATCCATCAGACCGTCAAAAGTAGTGATAACCGTCACTTCCTCCTGGGTCAATAAAGCCTGTAAGGCCCGGACTCTCTGCTGCACCAGCAGATTGCCCTGCATATCCGCATGAAAAAAGAGGAAATCCTTTGCCTGATAGAGCACGGCCTTCCGGTCAAAGTACCGGCAATCCTCATAGATTTCCTTTGCTTTCTGCTCGCTGTATGTGACGATCAGCCTCTGGGAATAGCCCTGCCACAGGGCGCAGGCTGCGTGTACCTTCTGGGAATCTACGCAGCCGGAGAGCCAGAGGACTCCCTTGTTTTTTTTCAGCTTTTCGGCTATCTGGTCGTACGCGCCGAGCTGCCAAAAGGGCTTGATGAATGCTTGCATGCCGCACCTCTGTTTTTGTTTCACTGCTTCTCTCTGTTATGATCTATTCGTGTTTTTTCTTATTATACAGGTTCATGGCCTCGTCGGCGCGATCCTGTACCATCAGTTCTACGGCGTCCGCAGCCTGGGCAATGGCTTCCTCGACTTTTTTGCGGTCTTCTGCTGCGAAATGACCCAGGACGTAGGCAGCCAGGTCGTAGTCTTTCGGCTTTTCGCCCACGCCCACGCGAATACGCTGAAATTCCTGGGTGCCCAGGTGAGCGATAATATCCTTGATGCCGTTATGGCCACCGGCGCTGCCTTTTTTGCGGACGCGGATGTAACCGGGCTCCAGGGCAATGTCATCGTAGATGACAATGACTTCAGTGGCGGGATCCAGTTTGTAGAAGTTCACAGCTTCGCCGATGCTGTTGCCGCTCAGGTTCATGTAGGTCTGGGGCTTCAGAAGCAGGACCTTCTGGCCCTCGATGACGCCGGTGCCGCAGATGGCCTGGAATTTTTTGGTGTTCATCGTGATGTGGTAGCGGTCGGCTAGATACGTGATCGTGTCAAAGCCGATGTTGTGGCGGGTGTGATCGTACTGCTGGGTGGGGTTGCCAAGGCCGGCGATGATATACATAGGGTTGTTCTCCTTTTATGACGGACGCTCTGTGGGGTTCGGAAATCGTGTGTTCGGACGCTTCGCGGACAGCGTGCGTCTGGATCGGACAGGCTCTGCCTGTCCGCCCCCAGGCGCACACAGTCCGGGAAGAGCCGGACACCCTGATTTTCCGAACCCCACAGAGCTGGTTATGTGAACTACCGGGGAAGCACCGCGGCCTGTGGCCGCGAGTGCTTCCGGGTTGTTGATGTCGATGGGGTCTTTTCCTATCATACAGGAGTTTTGCGGGATTGGCAAGAGGCGAGGCGGCAAATGCCGCCCGCCCAGCCAATGCGACAGCGAGGCCTCATCACGTAGTGGGGCGGGAAAGATAGGGGGTGGGGGACGTTAGCGGATTTTCCGTAGGGAGGAGCAGGCTGGCAGCATCTGAAGGAGGCCCTGTTTGAGGCCGCAGGCCGAGTTGGCCGGTCAGATGCGGATCAGCCGCCTGCGACGAGTAGGAAAATCCGCGTGTCCCACACACCCTATCTTTCCCGCCCCACGACCGTCCCCAAGATCCTCCCGCCTCGCGTCCGTCCCCAACACAAAAGGCGCCGCCCCCTCCGGACGACGCCTTCCCCCTACATTATATCGTTCTCTTTATCACCTAAGCCTCTTCTTCCGCCTCTACCAGCGCAGCCTCATACTTATCCAGAATGATCCCCTGAATATGATCTCTGGTTCCGGAATTGATGGGATGTGCAATATCCCGATACTCTCCGTCTGACGCTTTTCTGCTCGGCATCGCGATAAACAGTCCTTTTTCGCCCTCGATAACCTTGATATCATGAACCACAAATTCATCATCAATGGTGATCGAAACGACGGCCTTCATCTTACCTTCTTTTGACACCTTCCGTACGCGTACATCTGTAATCTGCATACTTCCTGCCCCTTTCTTCTGCCCTTTGCAGGTCAGTTTGTCTTATCAGTGCTTTGTGGGCCGCCCGTCGTTACAGCACGTAACGCTCATTTTTCTCGACGACTATCTTAACCCCATGCTCTCCTACGTAACGGGAGTTAGCACGAATTGTATCGCGGCTTTCAACGATGCAGTTCTCTATGTAAGTATTATCGCCGATATACACTTCGTTGAGAATAATGGAGTTCTTAATCACACAGTTATTCCCCACGAACACTTTCTTAAATAAAATGGAATTTTCTACAGCTCCGTTGATGATACATCCGCTGGATACCAGGGAGTTCTTCACGTCTGCCCCCGGATTATACTTGGCCGGAGGAAGATCCAGCACCTTGGAGTATACATCCGGATAGGTCTTGAAGAAGTATTTGCGGACATCCGCTTTCAGGAAGTCCATGTTGGTCTCGTAGTAGGACTCTACGGACGCGATGTTGCTCCAGTAGTCTGTGGTGCGGTATGCAAATATTCTCTTCAGGTTCTTATAACGAATCAGGATGTCACGTACGAAGTCGTAGCGATCTTCCTGGGCACATTTCTCTATGAGTTCGATCAGCTGTCTTCTGCGGATGACATAGATACCGCAGGAAATGGTGCTTTCCTGGGTCTCCACCGGCTTCTCCTCGAATTCGGTAATCCGGCCTTCTTCATCGGTCTTCAGCACGCCGAAGCGAGATACGTCGGTGTCTGCCGGCATGTCCTTGCAGACTACAGTGATGTCCGCTTTCTTCTCAATGTGGTATTCCAGTACCTTATTGTAGTCCATCTTGTAAACTGCGTCTCCGGACGCGATGACTACGTACGGCTCATGGCTCTTCTTGAGCCAGTCCAGATTCTGGTAGATGGAATCCGCGGTTCCACGGTACCAGGAGCTGTTGTCCGCGGTGATGGTCGGTGTGAAGATATACAGACCGCCCTGCTTTCTTCCGAAATCCCACCACTTGGAGGAGTTCAGGTGCTCGTTCAGGGAGCGCGCGTTATACTGAGTCAGTACCGCGACTCTCTGGATATGAGAGTTAGACATATTGCTGAGTGCGAAGTCGATACCGCGATAGCTTCCTGCCACGGGCATAGCCGCTACTGCACGCTTGTTGGATAACTCTCTCATTCTGTGATTATTGCCGCCTGCAAGTACAATTCCTATCGCTCTCATTACCGTTCACCTACCTTTATCAATGTCTCGCCGCTTGCCAGTACGCCTTCGTTGTAATCATCCGGCGTGGTATCTCCTGCGATAGCGGTATTCTTTCCTATCTTTACATTCGGCGGTATGTAGGAATTCTCGCCAATGGTGACCAGTCCGAAGGAATAGATCTTCGGCTGTACCTTGTTCGGAACTTCTTCACCGATTCCCATCACTACGCCGTCGGAGATCTCGACTTCCTCCGCGATAATAGCCTTGTCAATGGTACAGTTTTCACCGATAGTTGTATTCTTCATAATAATGGAGTCGCGCACCACGGTTCCCTTTCCAATGGTAACGCCTGCGCCGATCACGGAATTGTATACATCTCCGTAAATCTCGGCTCCTCCGGTAATCAGGCTCTTTTCGATCTTCGATTCCGCGGATACATACTGGGGCGGCACTGCATCGCTCTTGGTATAAATCTTCCAGAATTCTTCATAGAGGTTAAACTCCGGAATGATATCAATGAGCTCCATATTGGCTTCCCAATAGGATCCTAAGGTTCCTACATCCTTCCAGTATCCGTTGAATTCAAACGCAAACAGACGGTTTCCATTGTCGTGGCAATACGGAATGATATGTTTTCCGAAGTCACAGTTTGGCTGGCTGGAAAGCTGAATCAGCGCGTTCCGTAAAATCGGCCAGCTGAAAATATAGATACCCATGGATGCCAGATTGCTTCTGGGATGCTCGGGTTTCTCTTCAAACTCTGTGATCTGGTTATTGTCATCGGTGATCATGATGCCGAAACGACTGGCTTCCTCCATGGGTACCGGCATAACCGCGATGGTTACATCGGCATTATTCTCCTTGTGGAAGTCCAACATTACTTCATAATCCATTTTATAGATGTGATCTCCGGAAAGGATCAGCACATAATCCGGATTATATGTATCAATGTAATCCAGATTCTGGTAAATCGCATTCGCTGTTCCGGTATACCATTCGCTGTTTGTACTCTTTTCATATGGCGGGAGTACGGTTACGCCGCCCACATTGCGATCCAGATCCCACGGCATTCCAATTCCGATATGGGTGTTCAGACGCAACGGCTGATACTGCGTCAGAACTCCGACCGTATCTACACCTGAATTAATGCAATTGCTCAACGGGAAATCAATTATTCTGTACTTTCCACCGAAAGATACAGCGGGCTTCGCTACTTTCGCAGTTAAAACCCCGAGACGGCTTCCCTGACCGCCAGCCAGCAGCATGGCTATCATTTCTTTCTTAATCACCTAATCACCTCTTGCCCAAATTTTTCCTTCATGTCCCATCATTCTGCCCAAACAGTGACAAAATTCCCTCCCAGTCTGTCACTGGTTTCTAACATATTATACCATACCATTTGTAAATAGTGAACATGAAATTGGAAAATTTTGATTTTATTTTAAACATTTTGCGACAGCTTTTTTAGAATTTCTTTGACATATTATCTATAATGTATTAAAATCCTGTTAATTTCTTGTTTATTATTCATATTAAAACGCTATGATAACATTATTTTCCCTTTCTTTTCATAAAATTAGGGTATGATTTTCCTCTTATTTCCAATTCTCAGTTATGCAGATCGCACAAAGACAATTCCGGCAAGCCCAATCTTGCCAACTTTCCGCTCTAATGCTATACTATTGCTGTAAAAATTGCGACAGGGAATCTCTGGGAAACAAGGTGATATGCCGCAGCAAAACTTAAAAAAAACGAGGATGTGTATAGTATGTATCAACTTCATTTTCATAATCCGGTACCCATTCATTTCATCGGCATCGGCGGCATCAGCATGAGCGGCCTGGCTGAGATTTTACTGAAGGAGAGCTTTCCGGTCTCCGGCTCCGACAGCCATGCTTCCGAGCTGACCGACCATCTGACCCGGCTTGGCGCGCAGATCCGCATCGGCCAGAAGGCTTCCAATATTCCCGCAGACTGCGAGGTCGTTGTATACACGGCTGCCATTCACCCGGACAATCCGGAATTCGTGGCAGCGAAGGAGCGGGGTATCCCCATGCTTTCCCGGGCGGAGCTTCTGGGACAGCTGATGCGCAATTACAAAAAAGCCATTGCCGTGTCCGGTACCCATGGCAAAACCACGACCACTTCCATGATTTCCACGATTCTTCTGGCCGCTGACGCGGATCCCACCATTTCCGTGGGCGGCATTCTGCCTGCTATCGGCGGCAATATCCGGGTAGGGGGCTCCGAGACCTTCCTGACAGAGGCCTGCGAGTATACCAACAGCTTCCTGCATTTCTTCCCGACCATCGGGATCATATTAAATATAGAAGAAGACCATATGGATTTCTTCAAGGATCTGGCGGATATCCGTCATTCCTTCCACCGGTTTGCGGGACTTCTTCCGGAAAATGGCCTGCTGATCATCAACAGCGATATTGAGAATTATCAGGAGATTACCGATGGACTGGCCTGCCGCGTGGTGACCTTTGGCTCCACCGCCGAAGCAGATTATCATGCGGAGCATGTGACTTACGACGAGTCAGCTCACGCCACCTTCCGTGTAATAAAGCACGGTAAACCGGGGCAGGAGTACCATCTGAACGTACCGGGCGCACACAATGTGCTGAACGCCCTGGCTTCCATCGCTCTGGCGGATTCTCTCCACATTGCACCTGAGATCATCCGCAAGGGTCTTATGAACTTTTCCGGCACAGACCGCCGGTTCCAGTATAAGGGCGAGATGAACGGCTTTACCATCATCGACGATTACGCCCATCATCCGACGGAGATCAAGGCGACCCTCCACGCGGCACAGCATTATCCCCACAGGGAGATCTGGTGCGTGTTCCAGCCCCACACCTACACCCGGACCAAGGCCTTCTTCAACGACTTTGCGGAAGCGCTGACCCTGGCCGATCATGTGGTGCTGGCGGACATCTACGCAGCACGTGAGACCGACACCCTGGGCATTAGCTCGAAGCAGCTGGCTGACCGCATCCGTGAACTTGGCACTGACGCCTATTATTTCCCGACCTTCGAGGAAATTGAAAAATTTTTATTGGAAAAATGTATGCACGGCGACCTGTGCATAACTATGGGTGCCGGAAACGTGATAGATATCGGCGAAGACCTGCTTCGCAAATAAGTTATCCACATTATCCACATGCTTTTTGGTGCTTTTCCACCGAAATGCATGTGGATTTTTTTGTGGACAACCTGTTTACATAAGAATTACGCGATTTCTTATGTAAATCAGCTGTTTCTGCCTGTTTTACAGGCTTTCCGGGGCTTTTGGATCCATTTTCCAGGTTGCAAATAATATTTTTCCACAAAGTTATCCACATTATCCACATTTTTGCTTATACACATCCCCTGCGGGGCTCCTGTTAAAAAAAGCCTGTTCTCTTTTTTTTGATTCTATGCTACAATATAGGAGCTTGAAAAGAACGTGAACACTAACAATTTTTGATTCAGGAGTGCAGCATGAGCGGATTTATTTTACAGGGGGACGGCGACCACGGACATACCCTGGTGTCGAATCTTTTTCTGGACAATTACATGCCGGAAGCCAACGGCGAATATGTGAAAATCTATCTCTATCTTCTGCGCTGCCTGAAGTCAGACACCCAGGAGCTTTCCATTGAGCTCATTGCCAATAAATTCGAAAATACCGAGAGCGACGTGCGCCGGGCATTGAAGTACTGGGAGCGGATGAAGCTTTTGAAGCTCCAGTATGATAATGCGGAGAATCTGACCGGGATACAGATTGTAAATGAGCCGGAGGCAAAGATGGCTGAGCTTCCTGCTGCCGATTGCGCCGTCACGACCAGGTCAAAGCCGCAGCCGACGCCTTCCGCTCCGTCTGCAATTTCCGCCGACTCCGCATCACCGACGACGCCCTCCGGCACTCTTCCCAAGGATCCCCTGACCCCCGACGAAGCCCAGCAGCTCCTCTTCATCTGCGAGCAGTATCTGGGCAAGCCCTTAAGCTCCACCGAGG
>USDU01000112.1 GCA_900553635.1 uncultured Lachnospiraceae bacterium
AGTGCGAAAGCTATGATTCCTATAGAGCAAAAAGCCCCTCCGGGGGATCGCACTGGATTCTATTTTTACTGGAAATTTTACCATACATCAAGTATACTGGATAGCAGAACAGGAAAGTGAATGAAAGGGGAATTATCCATGTATCAGGCAAGTGAATCAAGATATGAAACCATTCCGTATCATCGCTGTGGGGACAGCGGTCTTTTACTTCCGGCTGTATCCTTAGGCTTCTGGCATAATTTTGGAGATACAGCTTCTTATGAAAATATGAAAAAGCTCTGCTTTACCGCCTTTGATCAGGGCATTACCCATTTTGACCTGGCCAATAACTACGGACCGGAGCCGGGCAGCGCTGAAAAAAATCTGGGGCTGATTCTCCGGGATGAGTTGGGAGCTTACCGGGATGAGCTGATCATCAGTACCAAGGCAGGCTACGATATGTGGCCGGGACCCTACGGCAACTGGGGAAGCCGGAAATATTTGATTGCGAGTCTCGACCAGAGCCTGAAGCGCCTTGGACTCGACTACGTGGATATCTTCTACCATCATCGAATGGATCCGGAGACGCCGTTGGAGGAAACCATGGAGGCCCTGGCCCAGATTGTACGGAGCGGTAAAGCCCTTTATGTGGGTCTGTCTAATTATAACGGAGAGAAGCTGACCCAGGCAGAGGCCATTTTAAAGGAACTGCATTGCCCGTTTATCATCAATCAGAACCGCTATTCCATCTTTGATCGAACCGTCGAGCAGAACGGTCTGAAGGAGACGGCGGCGAAGCTTCACAAGGGCATTATAGCCTTCAGTCCCCTGGCTCAGGGAATGCTGACAGATCGATATCTTCACGGAATTCCCGAGGACAGTCGAATCCGCACGGATGGCCGCTTCCTGAAGGAAAATGCGCTGACACAGGAGCGGCTGGGACAGATCCGGAAGCTGAATGGGCTGGCGGCTGAAAGGGGACAGACCCTGGCGGAAATGGCACTGGCATGGGTTCTGAAGGACGGTATTGTGACCAGCGTGTTGATCGGCGCGTCCAGGCCGGCGCAGATTCTGGATAATATTAAGGCACTGGAAAATACGCATTTTACAGAGGAAGAATTAAGAATCATAGACCATATTTAACAAAAAGGCGAATACCCTGCAGTCCGAAAAGGACGGCGGGGTACAAGTGATAAAGGAGACGACAGATAAGTATGACGAAGCAGGAACTTGCTTTGGAAGTAATTGACAGATTAAAAAAGGAATATCCGGACGCGGACTGTACCCTGGATTACGATCAGGCCTGGAAGCTGCTGGTCAGCGTGCGCCTGGCGGCCCAGTGTACCGACGCCCGGGTCAATGTGGTAGTGGAAAAGCTTTATGAAAAATATCCGGATGTGAAGGCTCTTGCGGCGGCTCCGGTGGAGGATATCGAGGCCATCGTGAAGCCCTGCGGCCTAGGACACAGCAAGGCCCGGGACATCAGCGCCTGTATGAAGGTGCTGGAGGAAAAATACGGCGGAAATGTACCGACCACCTTCGACGAGCTTCTGGCTCTGCCCGGGGTAGGACGCAAAAGCGCCAATCTGATCATGGGCGACGTCTTTGGCAAGCCCGCCATCGTCACCGATACCCACTGCATCCGTCTGGTGAACCGGATGGGGCTGGTGGACGGCATAAAGGATCCGAAAAGGGTGGAAATGGCTCTGTGGAAGCTGATTCCGCCGGAGGAGGGCAGTGATTTCTGCCACCGCCTGGTCAACCACGGACGGGAGGTCTGCACAGCGCGGACAAAGCCCTATTGTGACCGCTGCTGCTTAAAGGACATCTGTGCGAAAAATGGAGTAGAGGAGTAAAATTATGGAATACGCAGTTGCTACACTGAAGAAGGGCGAAGGACGCGCGCTGAAGGCGGGCGGAGCCTGGATTTATGATAATGAAATCGAGTCTGTTATGGGTCATTTTGAGGATGGGGATCTGGTTCTCGTCCGGGATTTCGACGGCTACGGGCTGGGAAAGGGCTTTATTAACCGTCATTCCAAGATTCGGATCCGTATGATGACGAGGAATCCGGAGCAGGAGATTGACCGGGAATTTTTACACAACCGTGTAAAAGCGGCCTGGGAGTATCGGAAGAAGACGGTGGACACTTCCAGCTGCCGTGTGATTTTCGGCGAGGCGGACTGGATTCCGGGTATGGTCGTAGATAAGTTCTCGGATGTGCTGGTGGTACAGGCGCTGGCGCTGGGTATCGATCGGATGAAGGAAACGATTATTGAGGAATTAAAGGGGGTACTGGCCGGGGACGGCGTGGAGATTCGCGGCGTCTATGAGCGAAGTGACGCTAAGGAGCGGGAAAAAGAGGGCATGGAGCGTGTCAAGGGCTTCATCGGCGAACCCTTTGATACCAATGTGGAGATCGTGGAAAATGGCGTCCGTTACCTGGTTGACGTGAAGGATGGCCAGAAGACCGGATTTTTCCTGGATCAGAAGTATAACCGTCTGGCCATTCAGAAGCTCTGCAAGGACGCCCGGGTGCTGGACTGCTTTACCCATACGGGTTCCTTTGCGCTGAACGCGGGACTGGCCGGAGCCAAAGAGGTCATCGGCGTGGATGCGTCGGAGCTTGGCGTACATCAGGCAGAGCTGAACGCGAAGCTGAACGGTCTGGAGAACACGGTGCGTTTTGAATGCGCGGATGTGTTTGACCTGCTGCCGGATCTGGAGAAGAAGGGCGAGAAGTTCGACGTGGTAATCCTCGATCCGCCGGCCTTTACCAAATCCCGCAATTCCATCAAGAACGCCACCAAGGGTTACCGGGAAATCAATATGCGCGGCCTGAAGCTGGTGAAGGACGGAGGCTTTCTGGCCACCTGCTCCTGCTCCCATTTCATGAGCTACGAGTTGTTTACCCAGACCATCGCCCAGGCGGCAAAGAGCGTCCACAAACGGATTCGCCAGGTAGAATACCGGACCCAGGCTCCGGATCATCCGATTCTCTGGGCAGCGGACGAGTCTTATTACCTGAAATTTTATATCTTCCAGGTTTGTGAGGAAAAATAGGGATGCAGCTACCGGAATTATTTGAAGAAAAAATGAAAGGTCTTCTGGGAGCAGAATATGAGGACTTCCTGGCAGGCTATGAAAAGGAACGGCATCAGGCCCTCCGGGTGAATCCGGCGAAGATTTCCGCAGAAGAGTTTGCGCGGATCAGCCCCTTTACGCTGGAACCTGTGCCCTGGGCGAAAAATGGCTTTTATTATGGAACGGAGGATCGGCCCGGCAGGCATCCCTGGCATGAGGCAGGCGTCTACTATATCCAGGAGCCCAGCGCCATGGTTCCGGCCTCCCGCCTCCCCATTGAGGAGGGAGACCGGGTGCTGGATCTCTGCGCGGCTCCCGGCGGAAAAAGCACCCAGCTGGCGGCGGCCATGGAAGGAAGGGGACTTCTGATATCCAATGAGATTCATCCGGCCCGGGCAAAAATTCTCTCTTCCAATATCGAACGGATGGGAATTTTGAACGCAGTGGTGACAAATGAAGCACCGGAGCGTCTTGCACCTCATTTTCCGGCGTTCTTTGACCGGATTGTGGTGGATGCGCCCTGCTCCGGCGAGGGTATGTTCCGAAAAGAGGAGCAGGCTGTCAGCCAGTGGAGTCAGGATAATGTGGATCTCTGCGCAAAACGGCAGCAGGACATTCTCGAAGAGGCCGCGAAGATGCTGCGGCCCGGCGGGGTGTTAGTCTATTCTACCTGCACCTTCGCACCGGAGGAGGACGAGGAGAGCATAGTGCGCTTTCTTCTGAAGCATCCGGAGTTCTCGGTGAAAAAGACCGAGGCTTATGAAGGCTTTGCCCCGGGCAGACCGGAGTGGGTGAAGCTGACGGATGAGGAGAAGGAAAGTGTCAGTGTGGAGCGGTTGGAAGCAGTTCTGGCGTCTGTGAAGGATACCTTCCGGCTGTGGCCCCATAAGCTGAACGGGGAAGGGCATTACGCGGCGGTGCTTGAAAAGGCAGACGGAAACCAGGGAGAAGAGTTAAGCACCCTTCGAATCGAAAAAACGGAGCGGAAAAATCGAAAAAACGGAAAGAGCTCCGGTAAATCCGGCGTCGTGTCCGCGGAAGCGGAAGCCTGGAAGCTCTACAGGGAATTTGCCGCAGATACGCTGGTTCACGGTCACGAGGGTATCCCCATGCTCTTTGGAGAACAGCTGTACCTGCTGCCCTGTGAGCTGAACCTGGAGGGCCTTAAGGTCCTGCGCCCCGGTCTTCATCTGGGGACGGTTAAAAAGAACCGTTTTGAACCGGCCCACGCCCTGGCTCTGGCATTGAAAGCGCAGGACGTAAAGCGCAGCGTCTCCTACGGGTCAGATTCCCGGGAAATCAGGGCCTGGCTGTCCGGCGAGAGCCTGGAGGGATCTGACGGCAGGGGATGGACGCTGGTACAGACCGACGGCTTCTCCCTTGGCTGGGGCAAGCAGGCAGGCGGCATTCTGAAAAATCATTACCCCAAGGGGCTTCGGAAACAATAACAAATATTTTTTGTGCAAATATAACACAAACACAAAATAAAACCACCATTTACATTGACAAAAGTGACAAAAAGTGGCAAAATAAAAACAAGGCAGAGCCCAGACATAAAACGCAGCTCAGAAGCGGAACTGCCGGATTATCAAAACTTTCGTGGGGAGGCTTTTCTTATGAATGATTATGAACTGATCCGAAATATTCTGGACAAAAGCAGGTATACGGTAGCCATGTGCGGCACGGATATGATGAAGGAATCCGGTATGCCAAGCTTAAGAGCTCCTGAGATTGCCTATCAGGTGGAGCAGGAGTTTGGTTATTCGCCGGAGGAGATTTTTTCTTCGATATTTTACGTGAACCGCCCGGAGACCTTTTTTAAATACTATCGGGAATGGATGCTGAAGCCCCATCTGGAACCGAGCGCCGGTTTTTACGCACTGGCGGAGCTGGAGCGGCGGGGAAAGCTTCAGTGCAGCATCGCCAATAATGTGCATAACCTGCCGGGCCGGGCGGGCTGTCAGAAGGTACTGAATCTGCATGGAACCATTTACGATAATGAGTGTCCCAGATGTGGCAGAAAGTATTCGATGGAGTATATACGTGACGCGAAGCGGGTTCCTCTGTGTGAGGACTGCATGGCGGTGATTCGCCCGAAGGTACTGCTCTTTGGGGAACAGGTGGACAACCGGATGATGACCGCGGCTGCGGAGGAGATCGCGAAGGCGGATGTACTGCTGCTTCTTGGTACCTCGATTGGCTCGGGGCTTTGCGAGCGGTATGTGAAGTATTTTGAAGGCGAGACCCTGATTATCATCAACGCGGCGGAGCATTTTACCGACGCGAAGGCGGATATTGTGCTGCGGGAAGAGGTAAAGACGGCACTGCCGAAGATTGTGCTGTGAAACATCGGCAGGGAGCTGACAGTGGCGGTCCTGAAAGAGGACGGAGCGGGCTTAAGCTTAGGTGACTGACTGGAGGACAAACATATGAAAGCACTGGAAGAAAAGATATTGCAGGAAGGCGAAGTCGTTGACGGGGACATCCTGAAGGTAGACGGTTTTGTAAACCATCAGGTGGACGCACTGCTGATGGAAGAAATTGGAAAAGACATGGCGGAGCATTTTAAGGGACAGGGCATCACCAAGGTGTTCACCATTGAATCCTCGGGGATTGCGCCGGCCTTATTTACAGCGAAGGAGCTTGGGGTTCCGCTGGTGATTCTGAAGAAGCAGCAGACCGCGGACAGCCTGAAGACCGAGGTGTGGCAGACTGAGGTAGTATCTTATACGAAGGATACCTCTTACCGTCTGACATTGGCGAAGAACTATATTTCCGATGAGGATCATGTGCTGATCGTTGATGATTTTCTGGCCAATGGCGAGGCAGCCACCGGAGCCATCCGTCTGATCCGCAAGGCCCATGCCACCGTGGCCGGTCTTGGCGTGCTTATCGAGAAGGCATTTCAGCCGGGACGTGAGAAGCTGGAGAGTCAGGGTATCCATGTATACGCCCAGGCAAGCATCAAGGCTTTCGAGAACGGGAAAGTGGTATTTTAGATGAAAAAGGACAGAACAGGCGCGGACGCAGCAGTCCGCGCCTTTGAAAAGAGCGATATTTCCCAGGTTCTGATTACCATCGGTGGAATGCTGATTTACGCCATCGGTATCAATAATTTTATCGTCCCGGCAGGCCTGTACAGCGGCGGCGTCATGGGTATCAGCCAGATTATCCGTACCATTCTGGTGCAGTACGCGCACTTGAATTTCGGCGGAACGGATATTGCGGGTATCATCAGTTTGATTTTGAATCTGCCGCTTTTTGTGCTGGCTTATATGTCGGTGGGACGGCATTTTTTCTGGAAAACGGTTATCTGCGTCGTGAGCCAGTCTCTGTTCCTGACACTGATTCCGATTCCTGCCAGTCCCATTGTGGAGGATACGATTACGGCGACCCTGATTGGCGGTATTATCGTGGGAGCCGGAATCGGTGTTTCCCTTCAGAGTGGTGGCTGCAGCGGCGGAATTGATATCCTGGGCATGTATTTTACAAAGAAGTACAATGGTTTTAGCGTGGGAAAGCTGAATTTGGTTATCAATCTGCTGATTTACGCGTCCTGTGCCCTGCTGTTTGATATTAAGGTCGTAATTTACTGTATTATCTACGCGGCGGTCAACACGCTGATGGTGGATAAGACTCACACCCAGAATATCCGGACGGCGGTGATTATCATTACCAAGGAAGATCCGGATAAAATCAAGCATTATATCATGGACGAGCTGGCCAGGGGCGTCACTCACTGGGATGCAATCGCAGGTTATACGGACGAAAGGTCCCATATCCTTTTTACGGTCATGTCCAAGCATGAGCTGTCCATGCTGAAGCAGGAAATGAAATATATCGACCCGAAGGCCTTCGTGGTCAGCAAGGATAATGTGGGAATTGATGGAAGATTCGCGAAACATCTGTAAAATAAGATGATTTGGCCCCGAGGCATGCGCTTCGGGGCCTTTTTACGCGGAGCCTGCACAGAATCCGGGAAATGGCGTAAGCTATAGAAGGAGCGTATTCCGGAATATTTTTTATAAGGAAAAAGCCTGTACCCGGATTGGGGGTGCAGGCTTTTTGCGCGGTGATCTACTGCGCCTTATTTACGAAGGATTCGCAGTCGGTACACTCGATTTTGGTCGGATTGGATTCATGGGTACCGATTTGAATCTTATTCAGTGTGCAGTAATTTTCGCCCTGGGCGTGATGAGTACAGTTGTTGACAGTACATCCGATGGCTTCGTTCTTGTTGGTCATCATAAAAATTCCTCCTTTATGGCGCGGCGAACCGCATTTACTTGCGTTACAGAAGTAGTGTGTATCGGCAGGCGGATTTTATGCGTGAGAAAAAATGGAAAATAACTCCAGCGTCTGTAAATGAAAGCACACAAAAACCTCCTGCCGGAGTTGCGGGCCGTCAGGAGATTTCTGTTGCTTTATACTATTGAAGAAGGAGAGTAACAATTGAAAGTGATTGCTACTTAGAGATATATGATAAAGGGAATTACCCATTGTTTTTAGTCGGGACCGGTCGGCACCGAAGCAGCGCCGGCAGCCCCATTTTGTATTTGGTTCTATGAATAGCATTCGCATGTTTCTGCTTTGCTTCATTTGATAGTATTATCATACACAAAGGTTGTGTCCAAGTTGTGTCCGCACTCTTAACAAAAAATTGGGATTTTCTAAAAAATATATAAAATGGAAAATTGTTTTGGGGAAATGGATATGCTATACTGAGACTATTACGAAGCGAAAAGGAGTAACGCTATGTCGTTTATCAGTGTCTTTGACGTGCTGGGTCCGAATATGATCGGCCCGTCCAGCTCCCACACGGCGGGAGCGGCCAGAATCGCCTATCTGGCTCAGAAAATGATTGCCGGGCCTCTGGTCCGGGTGGAATTTATCCTTTACGGTTCCTTTGCCCGCACCTATCGGGGGCATGGTACAGATCGGGCGCTGCTGGGCGGCATCATGGGCTTTGATACCGACGACGAGCGGATACGTGATTCCTTTTCCATCGCGCAGGAGCAGGGCATTGATT
>USDU01000113.1 GCA_900553635.1 uncultured Lachnospiraceae bacterium
CGTATCGGCACTTAGAATTATGCGGTATTGCCTTTATTACTTCCAAACCGCAAGGCAGCGCCTGATCTACCAGGTGCTGCTTTGTGTGGTTTGTGGGGGGGGGCTCTTTGTACAAAAACAACAAAAAACAGGCTATTGACGGCAAAACTTCTGCACGCTATACTGATATTATAGGTGATTTTCCGGATGGATTTCGCCAGAAGGAGAGAATAAGTATGTTGGACGTTCTGATCATCGGTGCAGGCGTTTCCGGCTGCGCCGCAGCGCGGGAATTATCGCGCTGTAAAGCAGATATTCTGGTGCTGGATAAGGAGGAGGATGTCTGCTGCGGCACCTCCAAGGCCAACAGCGCCATCGTCCACGCTGGCTATGACGCCGCGCCCGGCAGCCTGATGGCAAAGCTCAACGTGCGCGGCAATGCGCTGATGGGCGATCTGGCAAAAGATCTGGATATCCCGTTCCGGCGCATCGGTTCCCTGGTGGTCTGTCTCTCCGAGGAAGACATGCCGGGCCTTCAGGCACTCTACGACCGGGGACAGGCGAACGGCGTCCCGGATCTTCGTATTATTTACCACGACGAACTGCTGCAGATGGAGCCGAACCTGTCGGAGGAGGCCTATGCGGCTCTCTATGCGCCCACGGCGGGCATCGTCTGTCCCTTCGGCCTGAACATCGCCCTGGCGGAAAATGCGGCCATGAATGGTGTGGAGTTTCATTTTGACACGGAAGTACAAAGCCTGGAACGGAGGCAGGGCGGCGGCTGGATTCTGCATACCAGCCAGGGCTCCTATGAGACCCGTCTGGTGGTCAATGCAGCAGGTGTCTATGCGGATAGTTTACATAACATGATAAGCTCCGGGAAGATCCACATCACGCCGCGCCGCGGTGATTACTGTCTCCTGGACAAAACCACCGGGTCCCATGTAAACCATACCATTTTCCCCTTGCCTGGCAAATATGGAAAAGGTATCCTGGTGTCCCCTACGATCCACGGCAATCTGCTGTTAGGCCCTACTGCCATTGATGTGGCGGATCCGGAGGCCACGAACACCACTGCAGACGGCCTCGCTCAGGTGCTGGAAAACGCGGGCCGCTACGTAAAGGAGATTCCTTATAAAAATGTTATCACCTCCTTCGCGGGTCTGCGCGCCCACGAGGACGGCCATGAATTCATCATCGGTGAAGTCCCGGGTGCAGAGAACTTCATTGACTGCGCCGGCATCGAATCGCCCGGTCTCACCAGCAGCCCGGCCATCGGTGAAATGGTGGCGGAGATCGTGCGGGCAAAGCTGGAGTTGTCCGAGAAAGAACATTTTATTTCCCGGAGAAAGGGCATTATGAATCCGACGCAGCTTCCCGACGGGGAACGGCAGGAATGGATTCGTCGGCATCCGGCATATGGACATATCGTCTGCCGCTGCGAACACATTTCCGAAGGGGAAATTCTGGACGCGATTCACCGGCCTCTGGGCGCGCGATCCCTGGACGGAGTTAAGCGCAGAGTCAGGGCGGGCATGGGCCGCTGCCAGGGCGGCTTCTGTTCACCGCGGGTCATGGAGCTTCTGTCCCGGGAATTGGACATCCCGCTGGAGCAGATCACCAAGCGGGGCGGCGCGTCCACGCTGCTCTGTGGTCAGAATAAGGACAGCTTATAGGAAGGGAGGATTTATCATGCAGACTTATGATATCGTTATCGTTGGCGGCGGCCCGGCGGGGTTGGCGGCGGCTCTGGCAGCCCGGGAAAATGGCGTAGCAGATATCCTGATTCTGGAACGGGAAGATCGGCTTGGCGGCATTCTGAACCAGTGCATCCACAACGGTTTTGGCCTTCACACCTTCCAGGAGGAACTGACCGGACCGGAGTACGCGGCCCGCTATATCGAAAAAGTCGAGGAACTTCAGATTCCTTATAAGCTGCAAACCATGGTGCTGAATATTATGCCGGACAAAAGGGTCGCGGCCATGAACCGGGAGGATGGACTTTTCGAGGTTCAGGCAAAAGCGGTGATCTTGGCCATGGGCTGCCGGGAGCGCCCCCGGGGCGCTCTGAATATTCCGGGCTTTCGCCCCGCTGGAATTTACACAGCAGGAACCGCCCAACGCCTGGTAAATATTGAAGGTTTTCTGCCCGGCCGGAAAATCGTGATCCTGGGATCCGGCGACATCGGCCTCATCATGGCCCGCCGCCTGACCCTGGAGGGAGCCAGGGTGCAGGCTGTGGTTGAGATTCTCCCGAAATCCGGCGGCCTGCAGCGGAACATCGTCCAGTGTCTGGAGGATTTCGATATTCCGCTATTGCTGCGTCATACGGTGGTGGATATCAAAGGCAGGGAGCGGGTCAGCGGCGTGACCGTGTCCGCCGTGGACGAACAGGGCAAGCCCATTCCGGGCACCGGTCAGGAATACGACTGTGACACTCTGCTTCTCTCTGTGGGCCTGATCCCGGAAAATGAGCTGACCCGGGAACTGGGCGCGAGAATGGATCCGGCTACCCACGGTCCGGTGGTCAACGAGAAGCTGGAGACTACCATCCCCGGCGTCTTCGCCTGCGGCAATGTGCTGCATGTCCACGGTCTGGTGGATTCCGTATCCGAAGAAGCGGCGGAGGCCGGGAAAAACGCGGCGGTTTCTATAAAACAGACAGAGGAGCGGCGCCTGACCTGTATTATTTGCCCGAAAGGATGTTCCTTACGCGTCCGCCTGGAAGCTGGCCGGGTGACGCTGGTGGAGGGCAACCACTGTAAGCGGGGCGCGCAGTACGCCGAAAAAGAGGTGACGAACCCCACCCGCACCGTGACGACGACCATTCCGATTCGAGGCGGCTGTGAGAAAATACTGTCGGTGAAGACGCGAACCGACATCCCGAAAGCGAAGGTGCAGGCCTGCGTGCAGGCTCTGAAGAACGTGACCGCGGAGGCTCCGGTGCAGATCGGCGACGTAATTCTGTCGGACGTGGCCGAGACAGGCGTAGACATTATTGCCACAAAAGAAATTTCAGAAATTTAAGACAACTCCACCGGGAAAGTATGGTTATCAAAATTTAAAGAAAATGCATGATAAAAAATTGACAATCTCGCGGGCGAAAGGTATAATCGGGATATGGCAGGAAGGCGGAAGCCTTTGAAGGTTTGGACGGGTAACATGCAATGCGACAGCGAAAACAAGGAGGAAAAGAGGTATGCAGAATTTTGATGTCATTGTTGTTGGCGGCGGTCCGGCCGGGTATAACAGTGCTGAGTACGCAGCTCACCATGGAAAGAAGGTGCTGCTGGTGGAAAAGAAGAGCCTGGGAGGAACCTGTCTGAATGTGGGATGTATCCCGACAAAAACCTTTCTTTACGCGGGGAAAATGTACCATTACGCATCGGGGGCCGGAGAAGCGTACGGTGTAACGGCGGAGGGTCCGGTTCACGTGGATCAGGCCGCAGTAGTGGAAAAAAAAGACGAGGTTGTGAAAATGCTGGTGCAGGGCGTAGGCAGTGCCCTTCGCCGCAGCAAGGTAAAAGTAGTAAACGGAACAGCGAAGCTTGGCAGATTGGATGGAAAACCTGCGGTGTTCGTAGGAGAAGAGACCTATACAGCGGAGAATTTGATTCTGGCTACCGGTTCGACTCCTGCAGTACCGCCTATCGAAGGTGTGAAAGAAGGTATGGCGGACGGAACGGTCATGACCAGCGACGAGATCCTGGATATGAAGGAGATCCCGAAGAAGCTTCTGGTTGTGGGAGGCGGAGTCATTGGTTTTGAGATGGCGGCTTATTTTCAGGAGGTTGGAGCAAAAGTAACCGTGATCGAGATGCTGGATAAGGTCCTGGGCGGCAATGATCGGGAGGTCAGCGGGCTGCTTCAGAAGGAGCTGGAGAAAAAGGGTGTGACCTTCCAGCTCTCCTCCGGAGTGAAAAAGCTGGCAGGCGGAGTCGTGACTTATGAAAAGGATGGAAGGCTTCAGCTGGCAGCTTATGATAAGGCTCTGATGTGCGTGGGCCGTCGTGCCAACAGCCAGATCGAGGGCCTGGAGGAGTTGGGCGTACAGACCGAGCGGGGAGCCATCGTGACAGATGAGCATATGCAGACCAACGTGCCGCATGTCTATGCTATCGGCGATGTGAACGGCAAGGTCATGCTGGCCCATGTGGGCTACCGGGAAGGCGAAGTGGCTGTGAACCATATCCTGGGCGAGGACGACGCCATGAGCTACGATGCGATCAGCGGCGTGGTTTACACCAGTCCGGAGGCGGCCTTTGTAGGTTTGTCCGAGGAGCAGGCGAAGGCGTCAGGCCGGAATTATGAGGTGAAAAAGGTATCCATCAATTTCAGCGGACGCCATGTGGCGGAGAACGGCTTAAGCAACGGTATCTGCAAGCTGATTGTGGATAAGAACAAAGAAACGCTTATCGGGGCGGCGCTGATGTCATCCTACGCGTCGGAGTATATCTATGCGCTGGCGCTGATGATTGACCTGCAGCTTCCGCTGAGACAGGTTCGACGGACGATTTTCCCGCATCCCACGGTGTGTGAGATTATCAGGGAAGCACTTATGAATTAAAGATACGGCGGAATGAATGATGGGAACGAAAATGACAGCCTGGCACACGGGAAATGCGGGCGTAGTAATACAGGTTCTTAATATAGAAGAAAAGGGCTGCGCGGCCATCGGCTTCGACGTGTTTGCAAGGCAGCCCGGCGGGCTTTACCCTGACACGCCGGAGGCGATTCGGCAGGAGCTTCTGCGGGATATCCAGGAAAAGAAGCTGGGAACGCTGGTATTTACCCATGAGCACGCGGATCATTTCTGCCCGGAGGACGTGGCGGAGGCCCTGAAAATGAATCCGGATCTCCGCATCATTTCCACGGAGGAGACCATTCGGCGGATCCGGGCGCTGGAGCCGGAGGCGGGACGGCTGACGGCTGTGGCCGCGTCCGAGCAGAAATACCGGGTCATGACCTTGCCGGGTATGCGCCTGACCCTGTTCAACAGCATTCACATGGGCGACCGGTTTGCGGATATCCAGAATCTGGTCTGCCTTCTGGAGGCTGGAGGAAAGCATCTGATGCTGCCGGGGGACGCCAGGCCTGAAAAGTTTCTATATGAAAGGACAGCGGTCTGGTCGAAGAAGATCGACTGGCTGATTGGCCCATTTCCACTGATGGGCCTGCCCTCATCCCGGAGGCTGATAGCCCGGTATATGGAACTGGGGCACGTGCTGGCGATTCATTTTCCACGCCCCGATAAGGATACGGAGGGCTGGTGGAAAAACGCGCAGCACATCTGTGAGACGGCGGACGACGGGCTGCCGGTACCGGTGTTCGGTGACGAGCCCGGAAAGCGTTATGAACTCTGAAAAAATACCCAAAAACGCCCCGAAAATCCAATGTTTTTTTACAGAAAAACCCCTTGACACAAGGGGTTTTTCTTATTATACTAATCTAGTGTGCGCGAAAAGCATAGGGTATTTTTGCGCGCCTGAAACAGTCGAATTACCGACACAGCAGCCTGACAGGGCCGGCAACATTGCCTGCCACTCATCACAGGAGGTGAAAGGAATGCCAACATTCAACCAGTTAGTTAGAAAAGGACGTCAGACAACTGTAAAGAAGTCTACAGCGCCCGCCCTTCAGAAAGGATTCAACTCTCTGAAGAAGAAAGCAACTGATACATCCGCACCGCAGAAGCGTGGCGTTTGTACCGCAGTAAAGACCGCTACCCCGAAGAAACCGAACTCTGCTCTTCGTAAGATCGCCAGAGTACGTCTTTCCAACGGTATCGAGGTAACAAGCTACATCCCCGGAGAAGGACACAACCTTCAGGAGCATAGCGTTGTTATGATCCGTGGCGGTAGAGTAAAGGACCTGCCCGGTACCAGATATCACATCATCCGTGGTACCCTGGATACAGCAGGAGTTGCAAAGAGAAGACAGGCACGTTCCAAGTACGGTGCCAAGAGACCGAAAGACGCAAAGAAATAATTAAACGTATTTCAGCCGTCATCTGGTTTTGTAACTAGTACAGGTTTCACGCTGTGAGTAATAAGGAAACATCGCGGTCACTAAGCTCGGAAATACCTCGCTAAGTGTCCGGATGGGCGTTTGCACTAGGCTCGGTAACACCTCGCCAAGTGCGCACAGCCAGTGCTCACAGTCAACAGAACTATTCGTTGGATAGACAATTGTCTATATTGCCGGAATGAAATATCGTCCCTTAGGCTGCGGGTCGTATATAGATTTGCCGTGCACGACACAAGTAGAAAGACACATGTGAGTACCTGAGAATTAAGAGTGAATCTTACTGAATCACAGATTCGGTAAGCATGTATTAAGGAGGGAAGTATTGTGGCACGTAAAGGACATACTCAGAAAAGAGATGTATTAGCGGATCCGCTGTACAACAACAAGGTAGTCACCAAGCTTATCAACAACATCATGCTGGATGGTAAGAAGGGCGTGGCTCAGAAAATTGTTTACGGAGCATTCGAGAGAGTAGAGGCTAAGACAGAAAAGCCGGCTCTGGAAGTATTCGAGGAGGCAATGAACAACATCATGCCGCTTCTTGAGGTAAAGGCAAGACGTGTCGGCGGAGCAACCTACCAGGTTCCGATCGAGGTTCGCGCTGATCGTCGTCAGGCTCTGGCTCTTCGCTGGATGACCATGTTCTCACGTAAGCGCGGTGAGAAGACCATGGAAGAGCGTCTGGCAAATGAGATTATGGATGCAGCAAACAACACAGGCGCATCTGTAAAGAGAAAAGAGGACATGCACAAGATGGCAGAGGCAAACAAGGCGTTTGCACACTATCGTTTCTAATTATTTGAGGAGGAAAATCCCGTGGCTGGAAGAGAATATCCATTGGAGAGAACCAGAAATATCGGAATCATGGCTCATATCGATGCTGGTAAGACCACACTGACTGAGCGTATTCTGTATTACACTGGTGTAAACTATAAGATCGGTGATACTCATGAAGGTACTGCTACCATGGACTGGATGGAGCAGGAGCAGGAGCGTGGTATCACCATCACTTCCGCTGCTACAACCTGTCACTGGACGCTGCAGGAGCACTGCAAGCCGAAGCCGGGCGCATTAGAGAACCGTATCAATATCATTGATACCCCGGGCCACGTAGACTTTACGGTTGAGGTAGAGCGTTCCCTTCGTGTACTGGACGGCGCTGTCGGCGTGTTCTGTGCAAAGGGTGGTGTAGAGCCGCAGTCTGAGAACGTATGGCGTCAGGCTGATACCTACAATGTACCGCGTATGGCATTCATCAACAAGATGGATATCCTGGGAGCAGATTTCTACAATGCAGTAGATATGATTAAGACAAGACTTGGCAAGAATGCTATCTGTCTGCAGCTTCCGATTGGTAAGGAAGACGAGTTCAAGGGAATCATCGACCTGTTCGAGATGCAGGCCTACATCTACAACGATGAGAAGGGCGAGGACATCTCCATCACAGAGATCCCGGAGGACATGAAGGACGAAGCAGAGCTTTATCACCAGGAGCTGATCGAGAAGATCTGTGAGCTGGATGACGACCTGATGATGCAGTACCTTGAGGACGAGGGAGCATCCATCGCGGTTGAGGATCTGAAGAGAGTTCTTCGTAAGGCAACATGCGAGTGTACAGCTGTTCCGGTTTGCTGTGGTACCGCGTACAGAAATAAGGGTGTTCAGAAGCTTCTGGACGCTATTATCGAGTACATGCCGGCTCCGACAGACATCCCGTCTATCAAGGGAACCGATATGGATGGCAACGAAGTAGAGCGTCACTCTTCTGATGATGAGCCGTTCGCTGCACTTGCATTCAAGATCATGGCTGACCCGTTCGTAGGAAAGCTTGCATTCTTCCGTGTATACTCAGGAACCATGAATTCCGGTTCTTATGTATATAACTCTACAAAGCAGAAGAAGGAGCGTGTAGGACGTATCCTTCAGATGCACGCAAATAAGAGAGCAGAGCTGGACAAGGTATATTCCGGTGATATCGCAGCAGCAGTTGGATTCAAGTTCACCACAACCGGTGATACCATCTGTGACGAGCAGCATCCGGTAATCCTGGAGTCCATGGAGTTCCCGGAGCCGGTTATCG
>USDU01000114.1 GCA_900553635.1 uncultured Lachnospiraceae bacterium
ATGCGGAGGAGCTTGGCTGGGATACCGATAAGCTGGCAGCCTGGGGCAGTTCCTCGGGCGCGCATACGGCGCTTCTGATGGCTATGATGCCGGAATATCGGGAGCGTAGCCTGCGGATTGGCGCAGTAGTGGACTATTACGGTCCTGCTTATCTTCCGGCTATGATTGATTATCATTCCACATCCACCGAACATCTGGATGAGCTTCTGGGCGTGCCGGTAAAGGAACATCTTGATCTGGCGGAAAAAGCGAGTCCGGTATCTTATCTTGAAGGCGAGACGCCGGCCGTATTGATTCTGCACGGGGATAAGGATAAGAGCTGCAGCTTCGAACAGAGCGTCATTCTCTATCGAAGGATGCGCGAGGCCGGAAAAGACGCAACCATGTACCGGATGCATAACGCTGCCCACGGAGGTTCTCCCTTCTGGACGCCGCAGGTTCTTGATATCGTGGAAGCCTTCCTGTGCGAAAAGCTGAACTGGAAAAAGGCCTGAGGAGAATTGTTATGGAAAAAGCAAAATTTCATCCATTTCAGATGATACGCGGCAGAAAAAAGAGCGATCAGGTGCTGGGATGGCAGTATGAGATGATTTATCTCGACGGAGATCCGCATAACCCGGAGCAGGCGATTGTTCATGTCCGGGTATTGGAAAAAGCTATTGTAATCCGGGCGAACGACGGAAAAGAAGAAACCTTCTGTTCCGTCATGATTCCCTATCCGCTGATAAAAGACGTGAAAATCGTGGAAATGGAAACGGGCCGGGAAATGGCGATGGGAGAAACGGGCAGGATGGGCGACGTCTATGACAAGGTGCTTTTAACCTATCAGGACGGCAACGAGCTCTGTACCCTGAAGCTGCAGATGTCTATGGCTGCAGATATGTATCAGAATTCAAAATTATGCAAAAATATGCAGGAATATATAAGGAGACATTTGTGATGGTGACAGTAATCTTGGTTTCCCATGGCGGAATGGCAAAGGGAATGGTAGAAAGTACGACAATGCTGATTGGAGATCAGCCGGATCTGGATTTTATCACGTTTGAGCCGGGCGAAGGACCGGACGATTTGACAGCAAAGGTAGAAAAAAGACTGAAAGAGGAGCTGAAAAAGGGAGACGTCATTATTATGACGGATATTCCCAACGGAACACCCTTTAACTGCGTAAGCAGACTGATGGAGCATTATAAGTTCCGTCACCTGACCGGTATGAATCTTCCGATGGTCATCGATGTGGTGAGCCAGCTGGGAGAGGATGCAGATGCGGACGCGCTCTGTGAAGGTACACTGGAGCCGTCTAAGGACGCAATCATTGATGTAAATGCATGGATGAAGGAACTGGGAATTCTGGAATAAAATTCCAGCCAGAGAATGAGGTGATTATTATGAATAATTTCTATGATTCACAGAAAACAAACGTAATTTTCGGAAAAGACACTCACAAAACCGTGGGAGAAGAAATAAAGAAATATGGTAACCGCTGCCTGATCGTGCACGACGGCGGAAGCTATCTGACCAAGATTCTGGAGGATGTTCGGGCGTCCCTGGATGCCAGCGGCATCTCTTATTATGAGCTGGGAGATGTAAAGCCGAATCCCCGTCTGAGCTACTGTAAGGAGTGTATCGAGAAGGTACATCAGGATCCGGTAGACTTTATTCTGGCTGTGGGCGGCGGCTCCGTTATGGATACCGCGAAATTTATCGCTGTACAGGCCAATATGAAGGAGAGCCTGTTTGTGAACCGCGATATTTTCACTCCGGATCCCGTTATTCCTCACGGTGTTATTTCTACACTGGGCGGAACCGGAAGCGAGCAGTCTCTGTGTGCGATGGTAGTAGATGACAGTCTGGAGGTTCCGGAGAAGGTTGGTCTTTACAACCTGGGCTTCTTCTTTGATTTCGCAATCATCAATCCGGAATTTGCCTATACCCTGCCGCCGAAGATGATGGCCTGCGGCGCTATGGATATCATGTCCCACTGCTGGGAAGTATACTTTGCCCCCATCAATGGAAATGAGATTATGGAGGGTTACTTCGAGGCTATCGTAAAGGCGGTTCTGAAGGAAGGTCTGGTGGCAAAAGAGGAACCGACTAACTACGATGCCCGTGCAAACCTGAATCTGGCCGCGATTATGGCCATGTCCAACACGAAGCCGGCAGCCGGAGAGATGGGAGACTGGGTATGCCATCATATGGAGAATCCGATTACTGTTACCTTCAAGAGAACTCACGGCGAGATTCTTTCCATTATCACAGATGCCTGGGTGAAATATGCATGGAAGAGCAATCCGGCCAAATTCGTACGTTGGGCTGTAAATTGCATGGGCGCGCGTCTCTATGATAACCAGGAGGATACCGTCATGGAAGGCCTTCGCAATTTGGAAGACTGGCAGAAGCGTATGGGTCTGCCCACCAGACTCAGCGACATTGGTATCAAGGCGGAGGACTGCAAGATCTGCGCAGAGAATGCCATGAAGATTTCCGGCACAGGAAAGGCGGGCGCATATTCAGGTTATGACGTGGATATGGTAATGGAGGTTTATAAGCTTGCAGAATAATTTCAATAAGACAATATCTAATCATCTGCCATGATTTATACAACTCACAGAGAAGCCGCGGCTTTCGAAAAATGTTTCGGAAACCGCGGTTTCTCTGTTTCAAGCGTGTTCATGGAGAAAATATTTTATGCGTTGACGAATGAAAAAAAGTTCGGTATGATAAACAGGATCATACGAAATATAAGATAAGAAGCGGAAGCTTTACGGAAGACCGCTATCAGAAGGGAAAGAGGAAAAAATGGCAGGATCGATTTATGGCAAGCATTTTGCAATCTCTACCTGGGGGGAATCCCATGGAAAAGGAGTAGGCGTAGTAATTGACGGCTGTCCGGCAGGACTGCCTTTATGCGAAGCGGATATTCAGGAATATCTTAACCGGAGAAAACCCGGACAATCTCAGTTTACAACCAGCAGAACCGAAGGAGATAAGGCGGAAATTCTTTCCGGTGTTTTTGAGGGACGGACAACAGGAACTCCAATTTCGATTCTGGTAGCCAATACTTCCCAGCGTTCACAGGATTACAGCGAAATCGCGTCTTATTATCGTCCGGGACATGCGGATTATACTTTTGATATGAAGTATGGTTTTCGGGATTACCGGGGCGGCGGACGTTCCTCGGGACGTGAGACCATCGGGCGCGTGGCCGCAGGAGCTGTGGCGGCGAAGATTCTGAAGGAACTGGGTATTACGGTCTGTGCCTATACCCGATCCATCGGACCTGTGGAAATAGATGAGAAGCAGTTCGACATGGAAGAAATTCAGAAGAATTCTTTCTATATGCCGGATAAAGAGGCAGCAGAAAAGGCGGGAGAATACACGGGACAGTGTATGGAAGAAAAGGATTCCGTCGGCGGCGTAGTGGAATGTATCGTAGACGGCATGCCCACAGGTGTCGGCGAGCCCTGCTTTGAAAAGCTGGACGCGAATCTGGCCAAGGCGGTTCTGTCGATTGGGGCAGTGAAAGGTTTTGAAATTGGAAGCGGCTTCGCGGCAGCGAAGGCCCGCGGAAAGCAGAACAACGATCCCTTTGTAAATCATGGAAATGGTATTGAAAAGGAATCTAACCATGCAGGCGGCACGCTGGGCGGTATCAGCGATGGAAGCCGAATTGTGCTTCGCGCTGCCGTGAAACCCACATCTTCCATTGCAGCGCAGCAGCATACCGTGAACCAGAAAGGGGAAAATATCGAAATCAGCGTGAAAGGTCGTCACGATCCGGTGATTGTGCCGCGCGCGGTAGTTGTGGTAGAGGCCATGACTGCACTGACAATTGTGGACGCGCTGATGGAGGGCATGAGCGCCCGTATGGATTTTATAGAGAAAATTTGGGGACGATAAGATGGGACAGAAAGCCGACGAGGCGGCACTTATACGGGTCAGGTGAAGCGGGATACCTTCCGGAGATTCATATATACAAGCCCCATGGCGACAGCGGGAGATGCCCATGTACCATAAGGTGATTGAAGAATTAAAAGCGAGAGGTTTGAAATAAGTATGTATAAAATATTAAAGAAAGACGGCCGCGCCAAGCGTGCCGAATTTACAACTGTACACGGTACGGTACAGACGCCGGTGTTCATGAATGTGGGAACCGTGGCGGCCATTAAGGGCGCGGTAGCCACCTCCGATCTGGAGCAGATCGGAACCCAGATCGAGCTTTCCAACACCTATCATCTCCATGTGAGACCGGGCGACGAGGTGGTGAAGAAGCTGGGCGGACTTCACAAATTTATGTCCTGGGACAAGCCGATTCTGACAGATTCCGGCGGATTTCAGGTATTTTCTCTGTCCTCCTTACGCAAAATAAAGGAAGAGGGCGTATATTTTAACTCCCATATTGACGGACGGAAGATTTTCATGGGACCGGAGGAGAGTATGCAGATTCAGTCCAATCTTGCCTCCACCATTGCCATGGCCTTCGACGAGTGCGCTCCGGCCTTGGCGGAGCGGGATTATGTAGAGAAATCCGTGGCCCGCACCACCCGCTGGCTTGCCCGCTGTAAGGCGGAAATGCAGAGGCTGAACAGCCTTCCGGACACCATCAACCAGAACCAGCTGCTGTTTGGAATCAACCAGGGAGCGATTTATGAGGATATCCGGATCGAGCACGCCAAGGAGATTTCCCAGATGGATCTGGACGGCTACGCCATCGGCGGCCTGGCCGTGGGAGAGACTCATGAGGATATGTACCGGATCATCGAGGCGGTGACGCCGTATCTTCCCGAGGACAAGCCCACCTATCTGATGGGCGTGGGAACGCCGGCCAATATCCTGGAGGCGGTAGACCGGGGCGTGGACTTCTTCGACTGCGTATATCCCAGCCGCAACGGACGCCATGGACATCTCTACACCAACCTGGGTAAGATCAATCTGTTCAACGCGAAGTACGAGCTGGATGACCGGCCCATCGAGGAGGGCTGCCAGTGTCCGGCCTGCCGCCGCTACAGCAGGGCCTATATCCGCCATCTCCTGAAGGCGAAGGAGATGCTGGGCATGCGTCTGTGCGTCCTTCATAACCTGTATTTCTACAATACCATGATGACTGAGATCCGGGACGCTATTGACCGGGGTGAGTACCAGGCCTACAAGAAGCGGAAGCTGGACGGCCTGATGAACGGCCAGTCATAAAATTAGCAGAAAACCGCAGAAAATACAGCCGGAATACTTGACCGGAGATCGGGAAGTATGCTAGTATAATAGAAGCGCCCGCAGATAAAAGATAAGAACGGGCATATTTCAGGAGGAATGAACATGAATTTACTTGCAACAGGCAATGCAGCAATGGGATGGGGAACCATCATTCTTTACGTAGTAGTAATCGGAGCATTTATGTATTTTGCAGCTATCCGTCCGCAGAAGAAGGAGCAGAAGCGTCTGAACGCTATGCTTTCTACGATGGAAGTAGGCGATGTAGTCGTAACCACAAGCGGATTTTACGGCGTTCTCATTGACATCACAGAGGACGACGTTATCGTAGAGTTCGGCAGCAACCGCAACTGCAGAATCCCGATGAAGAAAGCAGCGATCGCAGAGGTGGAGAAGAACAATGAGTAAGAAACCGACAGTACTGATGATTCTGGATGGCTACGGTCTGAATGAGAATCCGGAGGGCAATGCCATTGCGATGGCGAAGACTCCGGTTATGGACGGTCTGATGAAGGACTACCCCTTTGTAAAGGGCAATGCCAGCGGACTGGCAGTTGGTCTTCCGGACGGACAGATGGGCAACTCTGAGGTTGGTCATATGAACATGGGTGCGGGACGCATCGTATATCAGGAGTTGACCCGTATCACAAAGGAGATCCAGGATGGAGACTTCTTTGAAAATGAAGCGCTTGTAAAGGCTGTGGAGAACGCGAAAGCAAAGGACTCCGCACTGCACCTGTTCGGACTGGTATCCGACGGCGGCGTACACAGCCACAATACCCATATCTACGGACTGCTGGAGCTGGCAAAGCGCCACGGTCTTACGAAGGTCTATGTACACTGCTTCCTGGATGGCCGTGACACACCGCCCACCTCCGGAAAGGATTTTGTACAGGAGTTGACAGACAAGATGCAGGAGATCGGCGTCGGCGAGGTGGCTTCCCTTATGGGACGTTACTACGCCATGGACCGTGACAACCGCTGGGATCGCGTGGAGAAGGCTTATCTGGCTCTGACCAGGGGCGAGGGCAACGAGGCGGCTGACGGCGTCAGTGCTATCGCAGCTTCCTACGCAGAGGGTGTGAACGATGAGTTTGTTCTTCCGGCAGTGGTAAAGAAGGACGGCAAGCCGGTGGCTGTCATTCAGGATGGTGACTCTGTGATCTTCTTCAACTTCCGGCCGGATCGCGCAAGAGAGATTTCCAGAGCGTTCTGCTGTGATGAGTTCGACGGCTTCCCCCGTGAGAAGCGCCTGAATCTGACCTATGTATGCTTTACCGAATATGACGCAACCATTCCGAACAAGCTGGTAGCTTTCCACAAGGTAGAGCTTCACAATACCTTTGGCGAGTATCTGGCAGCTCATAATATGACACAGGTTCGTATCGCCGAGACAGAGAAGTACGCACATGTAACCTTCTTCTTCAACGGTGGCGTTGAGGAGCCGAACAAGGGCGAGGATCGCATTCTTGTGAAGTCTCCGAAGGTAGCAACTTATGACCTGCAGCCCGAAATGAGCGCTCCGGCTGTCTGCGACAAGCTGGTAGAGGCCATTAAGTCTAATAAGTACGATGTGATTATCATCAACTTCGCGAACCCGGATATGGTAGGCCATACCGGTGTGATTCCGGCTGCAGTACAGGCTATTGAGACCGTAGACGGCTGCGTGGGACGCGCGGTTGAGGCAGTGAAAGAGGCAGGCGGTCAGATGTTTATCTGCGCGGATCACGGCAATGCCGAGATGATGATTGATTATAAGACAGGCGAGCCCTGGACAGCACATACCACCAATCCGGTTCCGTTTATTCTGGTAAACGCAGATCCGGCATACGGTCTGAGAGAGAATGGCTGTCTGGCAGATATCATTCCGACGCTCATCGAGCTGATGGGAATGGAGCAGCCGAAAGAGATGACCGGCAAATCTCTGCTGGTTAAGGAGGTTTAAGCATGGGAGTAATCCGAGCTATTTTAATGGTTCTTTTTGTACTGGTGTGTATCGCGCTGACGGTTGTGGTACTGATGCAGGAAGGCAAGTCCAACGGTCTGGGAGCGATTGCAGGCGGCAATTCTTTCTGGGAGCAGAATAAGAGCCGTTCCGCAGAGGGTAAGATTGTACTTGCGACCAAGATTCTGGCAATTGCCTTTATCGTACTGGCACTGGTACTGAATTTGAACATTTTTTAATGTAATAGATCTTTTATTACATTTTACGACAGATAAAGCACTCCCGGGATGACCGTGGGTGCTTTCTGCGTTATGGCAATGAGGCATGCCGGATTTACGTAATATGCCGGAGGAATTATGGCAGACAAGACATTTGAAGAGCGAAAGAAAATTATATATGATTTTATCAATGATCCGCGCTATGTGCCCATGAAGCAGAAGGAACTGGCGATTATTCTGCAGGTGGAGAAGAAAGACCGGGAGGAGCTGAACCGGGTTCTGGATGAACTTCTCTCCGAAGGGAAAATCTCGCTGTCCAAACGGGGACGCTACGGAAAAGCGGAGATTAAGAAGGTTGTCGGCGTGTATACAAGTCATGCCAAAGGCTTTGGCTTCGTGTCCGTAGAAGGCGAAGAGCAGGATATCTTCATCGGGGAAAATGACGCCGGGGATGCTTTTCTGGGCGATACGGTGGAGGTGGTCATCAAGGGCCATGCAGGCAAGCGGCCCGAGGGCGTGGTTACGAAGATTCTGTCCCACGGCCTGACCGAAGTTATCGGAACCTTCGAGCGCAGCAAGAATTTTGGCTTCGTAGTACCGGATAATCAGCGCATCAATCACGACATTTTTATT
>USDU01000115.1 GCA_900553635.1 uncultured Lachnospiraceae bacterium
TGCTGCAGACTACACCGTCCACCATTAAGTACGCGGGACTGGATATGTATCTGGCAAATGTAAAGGCGGCCGCTGAGCGCGCCAGCGTTCCGGTGTGTCTGCACCTGGATCACGGCGATAGCTTTGACCTGGCTATGCGGGCGCTGCGGACCGGCTACACTTCCATCATGATTGACGGCTCCCACAATGTGTTTGAGGAAAATATAGCGGTAACCAAGGCCGTAGCAGACGCCTGCAGACCTTCCGGAATCCCGGTAGAGGCGGAGCTTGGCAAGGTCGGCGGCAAAGAGGACGATCTGGACGGCGGCGAGGGCAATGGTTATACAGATCCGCTGGAGGCAAAAGAATTCGTGGAGCGCACCGGCGTAACATCCCTGGCAGTAGCCATCGGAACCGCTCACGGTGTATACAAGGGAGTACCGAAGCTGGATCTGGACCGCCTGGCTGAGATCCGGAAAGTCGTAGATATCCCGCTGGTACTGCACGGAGCAAGCGGCCTGTCCGAGGAAGCAGTGGTAGAGAGCATCAAGCGCGGTATCTGCAAGGTCAACTTCGCCACAGAGCTTCGTATCGCCTATACCGACGGCGTGAAGGAATTCCTGGCGGCAAACCCGGACGCCTTCGATCCGAAGAAGTATGGCAAGGTAGCCATGGAGCACGTGAAAGCCATCGTGGAGACGCGTATGAAGATGTGCGGCTGCACGGACAGAGTTTAAGAGGCTGAAAAAAACGCAGGGGCTGTGTAACAGCAGCCTCTGCGTTGCGAGCATAATTGGAAATAAATGGGAGAATAGAAAGTGAACGTAGAGACCATGCAGACAGACCGCAGGCGGCAGCACCTGATTTTTATCGGCCTGTTTCTTTTATTACAGGTGATTTTCATATGGAGGAGCTTCTACGGCTTCAATACGGCGGATGAGATGTATTTTATCGGCTGTTCGGAGCGTATTTTCCGGGGAGAGAAAATTCTGATCGATGAGTGGAATCCGACCCAGCAGCTCTGTTCCTTTCTGTTACATCCCATTTACAGCCTGATCCGGACGGTCATGGGGTCTACGGAAGGAATTGTGATGGCGAGCCGGTTTGTCTATCTGGTGTACTCCGGCGTGCTGACGCTGTTCTTCTATCTGCGGTTTCAGCGGCGTGGATATGCTTCCTTCGGACCAACGTTTTTGTTCGCGATTTTCGCGCCCTTCAGCATCTGCGCCATGTCCTATAATTCCATCGAATTCGGCATTCTGCCGGTATTGCTGGCGGTGCTCTCGGCGGATAGGGAGCATTCGGTGCCGGAATATATCCTGTGTGGCATTCTGATGGCGGTGATCGTGCTGGCGAATCCCTTCGCGGTGCTGATGTACGCCGGGTACGGACTGATTTGCCTGATTGCCACGGTGCGCGGGCGTCGGAGAGGGACGAAGCCGGAGGGCGTGCTGCAGTTTCGGAATTTCCTGTGGATGACCCTGGGCGCAGGTATTATCCTGCTACTGTTCCTGGCCTTTATCTTCCAGCGGGGAACTTTATCAGAGATGCTGGCCAATGTGCCTCACATCGTGGGAGATTCCGAGCATCAGGAGGGGTATCTTTACAAGACCGGGCGGTATTTCCATCTGTGCTTTAAAAATTATAAATGGATGTTTGTGGGGCTTTTATTCGTGTATGGTGCGACCCTGTTTGATAAAAAGCGGTACAGCCATAGCCCTGTATATATGATTCTGGCGGCGGTGTGCGTCGTGCCTTATCTGATTTATTATGGGTTTGTTTTTGAACATATTACAGTGAATTATCAGATGCTGCCGCTGGCGTTCTGGTGCCTGGAGGCTTATTTTGTCACAGAGCATAAGGAAAAGCGGTTGTTTTATGGCTGGTATCTTCCGGCCATGTTGTTCACGATGATTGTGCAGTACGCGACCAATACGGGAATTGTGACCCTGAGCGTGGCTTACGGCATGTGCTCCTGTGTGGGACTGATTTTCGCGGCGGACTGGATGAAGGAAGAGAGACAGCGGTGGCAGTGTGCGCGGCGGGCGGACAGTGGTGGAAAGGCGGGACTGTGCCGGACGGCGAAGCGCCGGCGGGTGGCATCGCTCTGTGTAGCCGGTGTGCTGCTGATACAGTTTGCGGGCACCTTCTGGCTGCGGATGACCTATGACTGGGGCGATGAGCGTGGCTGGCTTCTGGATACCCGGATGGAGCGCGGACCGCTGAAGGGTGTGTATACAACCCGGGGGACAGCAGAATGGTACGCGAACGTGTTGGATGAACTGGATATGCTGAAGCTCACTGCGGATGACGAATTGATGGTGGTGGGCGTGGCGCCCTGGATTTATCTCTACTCGGATGCCGGCTGCGGTAATTATTCCACCTGGCAGGTTCACGAGGGAAGTACCCAGCTCCATGATTATTACGAGCTGCACCCGGATAAATTCCCGGATGTGGTTTATATGGCCCACTGGGCGGAGGAGTTTATGGCCTGCGATTTGTCGCACCTGTTCACGGACAGAGGCTACACCATCGTGTACCGGGGAACCGGCACCGTACTCATGTCCCCGGAGCGGGCGGCAGCTTTTATGGCAGAATAAGAAAAATATGGAAAATAAACGGCAAGGGCGTCGGAGGGATCCGATGCTCTTTACTTATGGAGTGAATGTTTACAAAAAATTTAGATTTTTTTGAGAGAGTTTCGAAGCGCCCGCCGGGGGAGTATGGTATAATAAAATAGATTTATCCTGTCGGATGGCATTCGAAGGAGATTATATAAAAGCCTAGGACATTCCGTGGATATCCCAGAGAATTGTAATTATTTGTAAAATAAAGAGGGCTCATCATGAAACTGAAGACAAAACTTCTGATTACCTTTTTAATATTAATACTGGCTCCGATTATGTTCACCTCGCTGGCCTTCTTCGGCATCAGCCGCTACCAGATGAACGCGGTCAAGAAGCTCTACGGCGTGGAAAATGCCAGCTATGAGACCCTGTCCAATACGCCGGCCATGCTGAGCCGGATTACCAAGGACGCTTATACCGGGATGCAGGCGAAGTCTGAGAGCGATCCGGACGCCTTCGAGGATACCGCCTATCTGGATTCCGTGAACCTGGATCTGGAGGCCAGGTATTCCTTCCTGGTAGTGCGGAAAGACCAGGATTATATCTATGTAGGAAAGGATACGGATCAGGATCAGGAAGAACTGCTGGGCAGCCTCCCGGATTATAAGATGCAGGAATCGGATCAGGATGTGGGAATCTATATCGGCGGCGATCTGCAGGCGCTGGTGAAGCAGTTGGATTTCTCTTTTACGGATGGAGAGGAAGGAACAGCTTTTATTGTTACGTCCGTCGGCAGTATGATTCCCGAGGTGGAATCTATGGTAACGGACAGCGTGCTGGTGCTGGTCATGATTTTGATATTCACCAGCCTGATTCTGACGGCCTGGATTTATAAGAGTATCGTTACCCCTATTCACCATTTGCAGGTGGCCACTAAGAAGATTACCGACGGCAATCTGGATTTTGAGATGCCGGCGGGCGGCGACGACGAGATCGGCGAGCTCTGTACGGATTTTGAGGAAATGCGGCGGCGCCTGAAGGAATCCGCTGAGGAGAAGCTGGAGTCCGAGCGGCAGAATAAAGAGCTGATCAGCAATATTTCCCATGATCTGAAGACGCCTATCACGGCGGTCAAGGGCTACGTGGAGGGCATCATGGACGGCGTGGCGGATACGCCGGAAAAGCAGGAAAAGTACATCCGTACTATTTACAATAAGGCCAATGACATGGAGCGGCTGATCAATGAGCTGACCTTCTATTCCAAGATTGATACGAACCGGATCCCGTACACCTTTGACCGGATTAATGTGAATGCTTACTTTGCGGATTGCGTAGAGGAGCTTTCCCTGGAGCTGGAGGAACAGAATATCGAGCTGGCTTATTTCAACTATGTGGATGAGGACGTACAGGTCATCGCCGACGCGGAGCAGATCAAGCGTGTCATCAATAATATCGTCAGCAATTCCATTAAATACATTGACAAGCCCAAGGGCTACATTAATATCCGCGTGAAGGACGTGGGCGATTTCGTCCAGGTGGAAATCGAGGATAACGGCAAGGGTATCGCGACCAAGGATCTGCCGCTGATCTTCAACCGGTTCTACCGGACCGACGCGTCCCGCAATTCGTCCAAGGGCGGCAGCGGCATCGGACTGTCCATCGTGAAGAAGATCATCGAGGATCATGGCGGAAAGGTCTGGGCCACAAGTAAGGAAAATACAGGAACAGTGATGTACTTTGTTCTTAGAAAATATCAGGAGGTACCGGCAACATGAGTAAGATTTTGATTGTAGAGGATGAAGAGGCCATTGCGGATCTGGAGAAGGATTATCTGGAGCTGAGCGGCTTTGAGGTGGAGATTGCTTCGGATGGCACCAGTGGCCTGAAAAAGGCTTTGGAAGAGGAATTCCATCTGGTGATTCTGGATCTGATGCTGCCGGGCGTGGACGGTTTTGAAATCTGCCGTCAGATTCGGGAAATGAAGAATATTCCGATTATTATGGTTTCGGCCAAGAAGGATGATATTGACAAAATCCGTGGCCTGGGTCTGGGCGCGGACGACTATATGACGAAGCCCTTCAGCCCAAGTGAATTGGTAGCCCGCGTGAAGGCTCATCTGAACCGCTACGAGCGCCTGGTGAGCAGCAATGTGAAGGAGAACAGTATCATCGAGATCCGCGGCATCAAGATCGACAAGACCGCCCGCCGGGTCTGGGTCAACGGCGAGGAGAAGAATTTCACCTCCCGTGAGTTTGATCTGCTGACCTTCCTTGCGGAGAATCCGAACCATGTATTTACCAAGGAGGAACTGTTCCGGAAGATCTGGGATATGGATTCTGTGGGAGATATCGCGACGGTGACGGTGCATATTAAGAAGATTCGGGAAAAGATAGAAGTGAATTCCGCGAAGCCCCAGTATATTGAGACTATATGGGGCGTGGGTTACCGGTTCAAGGTCTAACAAAACGAGCCCCATATAGTCTGCTCCGCAGGAATAAAGTGCTGCGCACGGCGATGGGGCGTTGGTTACCGCTTTAAAGTCAAAATAAGATATTAAAATTGGGAGCTGCGATGCAGCTCCCTTTTGCGTACTTAGAATTATTAATGCAGCTCCCCATTCCGATACCGTGTCAACAGCGCCTGGATTCTGTCGTAGGGATCCAGGAGGTCGCTGATGGATACGTCGTGGTTCAGGGTATCGATGAGCAGGGCGATGTACTTGCTCATGTCACAGTTTACATAATATGGGCGGCTTAAGAGCTCCGGCGTCTGGTATACCAGATTTGTGGAGAATAGTTTGGTCAGCAGGCCCTCCTCAAAGGCTTTGTCAAATTCCGCCAGTCCGTTGGTAAACAGGGCGAAGGTGCAGAAGACGAAGATACGGTTGGCTCCGCGGCTCTTCAGCTCCTTCATAACCTCAATCATGCTCTCACCGGAGGAAATCATATCGTCCACGATGATCATGTCCTTGCCCTCGATATCGGAGCCCAGGAATTCATGAGCTACGATGGGATTGCGGCCATTTACCACGCGGGTGTAGTCCCGGCGCTTGTAGAACATACCCATATCGAGACCCAGCACGTTGGCCAGATAGACAGCGCGGGACATACCACCCTCGTCCGGGCTGATGACCAGCATATGATTGCTGTCGATCTGCAGACCCGGTGTGCTGTTCAGAAGGCCCTTGACCAGCTGATAAGCCGGAGTCACGGTCTCAAAGCCGTGAAGGGGTATAGCGTTCTGGACACGGGGATCGTGCGCCTCGAAGGTGATAATGTTCTCAACGCCCATGGCAACCAGCTCCTGCAGGGCCAGCGCGCAGTCCAGAGACTCTCGGGAGCTCCGCTTATGCTGGCGGCTCTCATAGAGGTAGGGCATAATTACGGTGATACGGCGGGCTTTTCCACCGATAGCAGCGATGACGCGCTTCAGATCCTGGAAATGGTCGTCCGGGGACATGTGGTTGGTGTAATTGTACAGGTTGTAAGTCAGACTGTAATTGCACACATCCACCATCAGATAAAGGTCATTTCCGCGGACAGAAGCTTTGATGGAGCCCTTTCCTTCTCCGGAACCAAACCGGGGTGTGTAAGCCTTAATCAGATAGGAGTCACGTTCATAGCCGGTGAAGGCGATGTTGGACTTGTGCTCCAGATCGTTGCTGTGACGCCACTCGACCAGATAGTCGTTGACCTTTTTACCAAGCTCCTCACAGCTATTTAAGGGGATCAGGCCCAGAGACCCGACGGGAATAGTTTCGAGAACACGCTGGCTGCGCTGCAATAACATAATTGTTACCTCCGTAAATTTATGAGTTAGTGTTATATAATTTTTTCTTGATTCGAATATCGCTTCCGGGCAGCTGCCGGATGGTGTAGCTGCTGATGATCCGGGAAAGGGTACGCTCAGAGTAGATGCTGCGGAGCGCCTCCATATCCAGATTCGAGGAAATCAGCGTGGACTTTTTACGCAAAATCCGTTCATTGATACACAGGAAAAATTGGGATACCGTAAAGGAATTCGGCAGCTCCGTGCCCAGATCGTCGATGATCAGCAGGTCGCAGTCAAAGAGATAGGGGTAGGTCTGCTGGTAATTCTGCGCGCTACGCTCGCCTCCAAAAGCTGCTTTCGACAGCATATCAAAGAGCTGAAAGGCAGTCAGGTAGACGACGGAATGGCAGCTGTCCATGAGCTCCCTGGCAATGCAGTTAGAGAGAAAGGTCTTGCCGGTGCCCACGGCGCCCAGAAGCAGAAGATTCTGAAACTGCTTATCAAAATTCTCAATGAAGAGCCGGGCTTCCGCCACGGTGCGGCGCATGGAATCCCTGTCATCGCCATCATACCAGTTATAGGAGAAAGTGTCAAAGTTTTCCTGCTTTAAAACATCATTTAAATTGGATTGATGATATAATAAATCAATTTCGGCCTGGAGAAAGCAATGGCATTTCTCCGCGCCGATGAAGCCGGTGTCCTGACAGTCCGGGCAGACGTAGACAGGCTTCATCGCCTCCGGCGTCAGCCCGTGGGCAGAAAGAAGGGCGCTGCGCTGCTCCTGAAGGGCCTTCAGACGGCTTTTGAGCCCGTCCCTGCGGGACGGCGCGTCTTCTACCGCAGAGCGTACCAGAGCGGCCTGACAGGTCGTAATATCGGCCTCCAGAGCAGACAGCTCCGGGATATCCTTCTGAAGCTGCTCCATGCGCGCTTCATACTCCTGGCGGCTCCGGGCCTGCCGGGCTGCATACATGCGCATGATGGAATCATACTGGGTGTTCATAAGAGACATAAGGCGTCCTCCGGTTATTGGTTAATGAGCTGCTTTTCCAGCTCTTTGAAATCATAGTCCCGTTCCTGAAAATTATGGAAGCGGTTGGGCGCGGCGGGCCGTTTGGGAGCCGTGGACGCGGGTTCCGTCTGAGACTTCCGGTCGCTCCGGTTTCGGTCGGCACTCTGGATATCGTTTAAGGACTTTACACCCTGCTTCTTCCAGGATGCCAGAATCTTGTCCGTGTAGGGAAAGCTTGGCTGGTGAATGGCTGCCATGGTGCGGCTGCAGGCCTCGGAAATCACTTCCAGTGAGAAACCGTAGTCCTTGAGCCATTTATCCATACAGGCGATCTCCGCGTCCACCGGATTGCGTCCGGCGATGCCGAAGGCCTTCAGAATCTTGAAATAAGCCCGGTTATAGATGGTCACCTGTTCCCTGGCCTGGGTTACGGTGGTGCAGCCGGCCTGATGCCAGGCACGGGCCGTTGCTTCTATGTAATGGATGCTTTTGTGTCCGCCTGATACGGAGTATTCCACGAGATATTCTATCAGGGACGGACTGAAGCCGAAGATATCGTGTAAATCCAGAATTTTGCTGACCTCGGTGGAGCTTAAGGGCTTGCCCAGATACTGCTCGCAGATGAAGAGGAGCTG
>USDU01000116.1 GCA_900553635.1 uncultured Lachnospiraceae bacterium
GAGGTGGGCGGTAAAGGCTTACAGTGGCCCTGCCCGACCAAGGATCATCCGGGTACTCCGATTATGCATGTGGGTAAGTTCTCCCGTGGCCTTGGCTGGTTCTATCCGGCTGAGTACGTGCCTTCCGCAGAGCTTCCGGATGAGGAATACCCGATTATTCTGATGACCGGACGTATCCTGTACCATTACACCACCCGCGCCATGACCGGTAAGACGCCGGAGCTCATGGAGATTGAGGGACACTCCTTTATCGAGATGAACATCGTGGATGCGGAGAAGCTGGGAATCAAGAACGGAGACCGGGTTCGCGTATCCTCCAGACGAGGAAGTATTGAGTCCACCGCCCGTGTAGGCACCAAGACCTCACCGGGTGAGAGCTGGATGCCCTTCCACTTCCCGGATGGCAACGCAAACTGGCTGACCAACGCCGCTCTGGATAAATACGCAAGAATTCCGGAGTACAAGGTCTGCGCGATTAAGATCGAGAAGGCTTAGCCTTATATACAGAACAAAACAGGCCGGACAGCGCATCGCTGCCCGGCCTGTTTTATAGAAAAAAGGAGAATTGATATGGCACAGATTACGCTTTTTACGGATATTCTTCCCGAAGAGCAGGAAAGAATGCGCGTCTGCTTTCGGGCAAAGGAAATGTGTTTTCAGAATAACGAGACCATTCTGGAATACGCAAGTTCCATGAATCAGATTGGGGTGATTCTGTACGGATGGGCGGACGGTCTGTCTGAAATGGTAAAAAGAATGGAAACCATACCCAAAATGTAAAATTTGTGTTATAATATAACATTAAATGATATCTGGAGGGGGAAGGTAGAAAGTGTCCTTAAAAGTAAGGGAAATATTGGAGCTGGCTGAGATGAAGGGATGCTCACTGGCAGCCGGAAAGGGCGGGCTTGACCGTGTAGTCCGTTTTGTTGACTGTATGGAAATACCGGATATGAAAGCGTGGATGCGACCGAATGTCTTCTATATTACGACCGGATATACCTATAGCAATTCAGAGGAAGAAATTATCCAGTTAATCCGAGATTTGTACGACGCCAAGGCGGCAGCCCTGGCGACAAAATATAAATACATCGGCTGTTCCCTGGAAGCAGCCATTAAGGTGGCGGATGAATTGCAGTTTCCGCTGATTCTGTGGCCGGAGGATTTACCTTTTATAGAGATGAATTATCTTGTAATGGAGGCGCTTATCAAGTCCCAGAATAGTCTGATGGATTCCATGCAGTCCCGGATTAAACGATATAATCAGCGGGAAATGGATCAGCGGTTATTTGTGGATCTTCTGACCGGCAATATTGCCCACGACGAAGAAGAAAATTACAGGATCAAGGAACAGAGGTGGCCCGTGCCGCCTTATCAGATTATTTATATCGAAGTTGATCGGATCAAGCAGAAGCTGCATGAGCTTCGGGAGGAGGAAGCCCAGGAGCGGATTGAAAGGATAGAAAATCTGATAAGGGAGGCCTTTACCGGAGAGCAGGTGGTTGTCCTGTCTAACAACGGCACCTTTCAATGTATCCTGAAGCGGACCGGGGATAAGGAGATCGGGGCTGATTATTTTGAAGCCATACAGAGGGAGATTTGTGAAAAAACAGGATATATGGCGACCATAGGCGTGTCGAGGACGGAGGATACTTATAAAAGATTCGGACAGGCCTATCAGGACGCAAGGGACGCGGTGGAAATCGCCGTATGTCAGAACCTGGAGTCCAGGGTGCTCTGTATCGAAGACGCCGGTTTCTGGAAAATTTTGAAAAAAATCAGCAAGCAGGATATGTGTCGGGAATTTGTGGAAGAAAAGCTGAATGCGTTTATTGAATACGATCAGGAGAATGAGAGAGAGCTTCTGGAGACGCTGGAGGCTCTGGTCAACAATCTGGGAGCCAGGAATGTGACGGCAAACGCGCTGCATTTACATCGGAATACGCTGATATACCGGATTAAGAAGATTGAAAATCAGACAGGCTATGACTTGTCTGATCCAAACAGCATCCTGGAGCTTGCGTTTGCGCTCCGGATTATGAAATTTATGAAATAACAAATATGAAAAAACTCCGTCGAAATGTATAGATTATCATTTGCAAGTGAGAATCGTTGTGCATGGTGCATAAAAAACAGGGGTTTTATGGTGCGCAGGGAGCGTCGACATGAAAAGGAGGCAGTGCTATACTAAAAATAGCAAGAGCTGAATGATCTTTCGGAAACCTGGATCCCACAGTACTGTAGGTTTCGGAAGATTATTTTACTGAAACGGAGGAAAAAGATGTGAAACAGAGAACGGGTACTGTAAATTGTATGATTGTAACGCTTATCCTTTGCATTATTGCGGAGCTGATTGGACCGTTGCAATTCAAGGTGATGGGAGTCGATGTAAAGATCCTGACCATGATTTGGGTTATCATTATGGGAATTTTATTATCCCCCTCACTTCTGGGAAAAGTAATCCCGCCGCTCAAGAAAGTTATCGGCCACGCTGAGATTAGCCGTGCACCCTACTTACTGTCCCTGACCTTATACCCCCTGGGTATCATGTTCGGTATCAGTGCAGGACCGAAGGTCGGAATCGTGCTTCAGGCAGGTCCGGCTCTGCTGTTCCAGGAGTTAGGTAACCTGGCAACCATGCTGATTGCGCTGCCCTTAGGTCTGCTGATTGGACTGGGAAGAAGTGCGGTTGGTGGAACCTTCTCCCTGTGTCGTGATACCGCGCTGGGAATTATCGGAGATAAGTACGGTCTGGAGTCCAGAGAAGGTATGGGAACTCTGGGAACCTACATCAGCGGAAGTGTATTCGGAACCTTATTCTACTCTTTCCTGGCACCCGTCGGCCTGCTTCTGGGATTCCACCCCTTCGCACTGGCTATGGCGTCCGGAATGGGAAGTGCGTCCATGATGAACGCAGCTACCGCAGCTCTTACCAGTGCTGCCCCGGCTATGTACTCTGAGCAGATTCTCGCATATTCAGCAACCAGTGGACTTCTGACTGCTGTAACAGGTGTGTATGTTGAGATGTTCGTGGCATTACCGCTGGCTAACTGGTATTATAAGCGCATAAATCCGGGTATCGAGCGCTTTAGACAGAGAGTATTTAAGAAAGCACCGGAGGGAGAGGTATAAAATGGAAGCTGCAAAGGAAAAATCACTGCTTGAAACTATTTTAGAGCAGATTAAAATTATTGTCGTTATTTATGGAATCATCATTGTGGTTCATATGGTTTCTATGGGAAGTCCGCTTCCAGGTCTGCTGAAGTCAACTGTAGTAAGCTTTATCATGGTTACAATCGCAATCGTTCTGAAGAATGTGGTAAAGAAACCGAATCTTCCGGGATTTGCGTGGGCTACCCTGGTGGCATTTGTTTTAACATTGCCGATCTCCCCGCTTTCCGACACGATCGTAGAGCTGATGAGCGCATACAGCTTCGGTCTGGTGGGAATCCCGCTGCTGAGCTTCGCGGGAATCGCGGTAGGAGAGCAGCTGGAGGTATTCAAGAAGCTGAGCTGGAAGATTGTAATTATTTCTTTCGTAGTTATGGCGTCTACCTATTTTGGTTCCGCAGCAATTTCCAATATTATTCTGGCTGCAAAGGGACTGATTTAATATAACATTTTGTGAAATTTTGAACAGTAACAGGAAATCCTGCGAGGATTTCCTGTTATCATAAAATTTAAATGAAATGGAGAGAAGCATATGGAGACATTAGAGACATTAAAACAGGAAATCAGTACACTTGCAGATGCAAGACAGGGAGAGTTTGAGAAGGTATGCAGCTATATTTTTGAGAACCCGGAGCTGGCGTTCAAGGAATACAAGGCTCAGGAGGCACTCTGTAAGCTTCTGGAAAGCAATGGATTTGAAGTAAAACGCGGAATTTCTGAACTGCCCACCTCTTTCGAGGCAGTATATGATACCGGAAAGCCGGGCAAGACCGTAGCCCTGATGGGAGAGTATGACTGTCTTCCGGAAATCGGACATGGCTGTGGCCATAACATCATCGGAACCTCTGCGGCAGGAGCCGGCATCGTATTAAAAGAGGTTATGGAAAAACATGGTATTGGCGGCGTGTTAAAGGTATTAGGTACACCGGCTGAGGAAAAGGGAAGCGGAAAAGCTATCATGGTTCGTCACGGCGTATTTAAGGGAATCGACACAGCGCTTCTGATGCATCCGACCGAGGCGTCCATGCCGGATGATATTTCCTTCGCAGCAGTTACTCTGGAGTTCACCTTCAAGGGAAGACCTGCACATGCAGCAGCATTCCCGTGGAAGGCAGCAAATGCTCTGAGCGGCGTACAGCTGATGTTCCACGCAGTTGATATGATGAGACTGCATTTCAAGGATTACAGCCGTGTACATGGAATCATCACCGAGGGTGGTACCGCGCACAATACCGTAACTGCAGAGGCAAAGGCTGTATTTAACATCCGTGCTCTGGAGTATGAGTACATGATGGAGCTGGTTGACATCATTAAGGACTGCGCAAAGGGTGCGGCAATCGCTACCAGAACAGAGGTTGAAGTACAGCAGTTAGATGAGGTTATCAAGGATATCCGCAACGATAAGAGAATGGTTGACTATGTACGTAAGAACATGGAGTTCATCGGCGAGGATTACATCGAGCGTGATCTGACCCAGGGTATCGGTTCTACAGACGTAGGAAACGTATCTCATGAGATTCCGACCATTCAGTTCTATGTAAGACTGAAAGAGAATGTGGGAACGCATACCAAGGAATTTGCTGAGGCAGCAGGCGGAGAAGAAGGAAAGCGTACCTTACATCAGGCTGTAAAGCTGTTGGCCATGAGTGCGTTAGACGTATTTAACGAATATAACGAATAATTCAATCCAATAAAAAAGCAGCGCGTCCTGTGAAATGGGCGCGCTGCTTTTTTAAACCTTAAAATTTTAAAACCGATGGCTCAGGAAGAAATATCCTGCCGCCTGCAAAACCAGGATAGCCGGCATTCCGATTACAAAATACCAGTGCCTGGTTTTGTGACGGAAGAGCTGCATACCGGCAATGGCGCCGACGCTGCCACCCAAAAGAGCAGAGAGAAACAGGGTTTTCTCGGGGATGCGCCATTTGTGACGGCGGGCCCGTGATTTGTCGACGCCCATCAGGGCGAAGGCAAGGAGGTTGATAAGAAGCAGATACATCGTAACAGGTGTGGATAATTGCATAAGAGCCTCCTGAAAAGTACATTTTGATGAATTTAGAATACGGGATTTCCAGAGTTTCGTCAAGTCATGGACGGAAGACAACACAGCCTGAAGGAAGAGAAAGTAGATACAATTATAAAGAATCTGTAAAGAATCCTCCATTTCCGCTGGTTCCGGTTGACAAGAACAAAAGGGTTTCATATAATATTATCATTAAGCACTCGTGCGTATTTTAGAAGTGTATACAAAAAAGGAGAATTATATTTTATTATGGGTACATACCTTACCATTATGGTAGTCTGTCTGATACTGTCGAGCTTTTTTTCCGCTACGGAGACGGCCTTCTCGGCCATGAACACCACGAAGCTGAAGACGCTGGCAGAGAAGGGCAATAAGAACGCGGCGCTGGTCTGCAAGCTGGACGAGCAGTATAGCAGATTGATTTCCACAATTCTGATAGGCAATAACATTGTAAATATTGCCATGGCCTCTGTGGGAACTGTGCTGTTCACCCTGAAGTTCGGCGATATGGGCGCGACGCTTTCTACCATTGTGGTGACCATTGTAGTACTGATTTTCGGCGAGATATCCCCGAAGAGTATCGCCAATAACTGTCCGGAGCAGCTGGCCATGTTATCGGCACCTGTCGTGCAGTTCCTGATCTGGATTTTCCTGCCGCTGAACATTCTGTTTGTGGGCTGGCAGAAGCTGCTGACGAAGATTTTTCATCTGGAGCCCAGCGCCAAGATGTCCCAGGAGGAGCTGCTGACCCTGGTAAATGAGGTACAGGAGGACGGAACCATCGATGAGGACGAGGGCGGACTTCTGAGAAATGCCATTGAGTTTTCCGATCAGGAGGCCCGGGATATTCTGATTCACCGGACGGATCTGGCGGCTCTGCCGATCACGGCTACCAAGGAAGAGATCGCGGAAATGTTTACCGAGACGAAATTTTCCCGTCTGCTGATTTATCAGGATACCATCGACGATATTCTTGGAATCATTCACCGGAAGGATTTCTATGTGGGCTGCGGCATTACAGAGAAAGAAGTGAAGGATATCATTTCCCCGGCTATCTATGTTCTGGAGAGCGAGCCTATCCGGATGATTCTGAAGAAGCAGCAGAAGGCCAAGACCCATGTGGCGGTGGTCGTGGACGAATACGGCGGAACCTGTGGCATTGTCACCATGGAGGATATCCTGGAGGAGCTGGTAGGCGAGATCTGGGACGAGCATGAGGAAGCGGAAGTACTGCTGCGCCGGATAGCGCCGGACACTTATCTCATTGACGCATCTATGGATTTTGAGGAGTTTGCGGATTATTTTAAGCTGGACGAGGAGTCTGAGATGGTGTCAGTCAGCGGCTGGGTCATGGAGCAGTTTGGCCGGGTACCGGAGCAGGGTGACCAGCTCACCTATAAGGGCCTGGAAATCGAAGTGACGAAGGTCGGAAACCATCATGTGGATGAGATACGGGTGAAACAGACAGTAGTGGAAGACGAAGAGACTTCCGAGGAGAAATAAAATAAGTACGGGGAAGGAAAATGTTCACAGCCACGCTGCGAACAAAGTGAGTAAATATGTCTAACTGCACAATATGTCCCCGCGACTGCCGCGCCGATCGTGAAAACGGTCGGCGCGGTTTTTGCGGCGTGACCGGAAAAACCATCAAATGCGCCCGGGCGGCGCTGCATATGTGGGAGGAGCCCTGTATCTCCGGCGACACCGGATCCGGCGCGGTCTTCTTCAGCGGCTGCCCTTTGCGCTGCATCTACTGCCAGAACCGGGATATTGCCGGGGCTGAGCGGGGAATCGACATCACCGAAGAGCGGCTGGCCGAGATTTTCCTGGAGCTTGCGGGCAAGGGCGCGGCCAATATCAATCTGGTGACGCCCACCCATTACACGCCGCAGATCATCCGCTCCGTGCAGCGGGCGCGGGAAAATGGCCTGAAGCTTCCAATTGTATATAATTGCAGCGGTTACGAAAAAGTCAGTACGCTGAAAATGCTGGACGGTATTGTGGATATTTATCTGACCGACTTCAAATACATGGACAGGGAAGCAGCGGCAATCTATTCCCATGCGCCCGATTACCCGGAGGTGGCGAAGGCGGCTCTTCAGGAAATGGTGCGCCAGATCGGAGAACCGGTATTCGACGAAGCTGGCATGATGAAAAAGGGAGTCATCGTTCGTCACCTTCTTTTGCCGAATCATTTGAAAAACGCGAAAGGGGTAGTACAATATGTCTACGAGGCCTATGGGGATACAGTGTACTTAAGCCTGATGAACCAGTATACTCCCTTGCCCGGTCTGGAGCGATGGCCGGAAATCAACCGCTGCGTGACGAAGCGGGAATACGGGAGGCTGCTCGATTACACCCTGTCCCTGGGCGTGGGAAATGCCTTCATCCAGGAGGGGGAAACTGCGAAGGAAAGCTTCATTCCAGCTTTCGATTGCGAGGGCGTCCTGCCGGAGAAGCCCGTATAAAATGTAACAAAAGAATCCGGCAGAATGTGATTTTTAACAAAAGAAATAAACGAAAAGTGACAAAGATTCACTAAAAAGTGTTAATTTGGGCACATAAATGTAACAAAAAGGGAGCGGTTTGCAAATTTTGCTGGCCGTTCCCCTTTTTATGTTTTGAATCGACGATTCGAGTTGGCTTATACGCTCAATCTTTTGTACAATTCGACGGAGGAATTGTTTTTTTTTTTTTTTTTTTAT
>USDU01000117.1 GCA_900553635.1 uncultured Lachnospiraceae bacterium
GCGGACGTGATCGTGAATCCGAAGCAGGCAGACTGTCCCTATCCCTATAAGAAACTTTGCGGCGCGACGGTAGCCTGGCGGCTGGTGGAGGTGCTCTATCAGGAGGCGGGCGTACCCCGGGAAGAGTTCCTGGATCTGGCCCAGTTCGCGGCGGTAGCCACCATCGGCGACATCATGGATTTGACCGGTGAGAACCGCATCCTGGTTCGGTACGGTTTAAAACAGTTAGGTGAAACTAACAATCCGGGCTACCGGGCTCTGCTCACAGTCAACGGTCTGGAGGGCAAGAAGCTCACGGCCTACCACATCGGCTTCGTCATCGGCCCCTGCATCAACGCCAGTGGCCGCCTGGACACTGCAAAGAGGGCACTGGAGCTGCTGGGCGCGTCCTCTAAGACCGAGGCGGAAAAGCTGGCCGGGGATCTGAAAGCCCTGAATGACAGCCGGAAAGACCTGACAGCAAAGGGAACCACCGAGGCTATCCGCCTTATCGAAGAGACCGATTTGGGTCAGGATAAGGTGCTGGTGGTCTACCTGCCCGACTGCCACGAAAGCCTGGCTGGTATCATCGCAGGCCGCATCCGGGAGCGCTATTTCCGCCCCTGCTTCGTGCTGACCGACGGTGAGGAGGGCGTGAAGGGATCGGGTCGTTCCATTCCCGGATATCACATGTTCGAGGAAATGACGAAGGTGGCGGAATTATTTACCAAATTCGGCGGCCACCCCATGGCGGCGGGCCTGTCCATCCCCACCGAAAATGTGGAGATTTTACGGAAGCGCCTCAATGAAAACTGCCGCCTGACCAATGAGGATCTGGTTCCGAAGCTGTCCTATGACGCTGTCCTGCCCATCCAGTATGCCGGGGAGCAGATTATAAAGGAGCTTGAGCTTTTGGAGCCATTTGGCAAGGAAAATGATAAGCCCCTGTTCGCGGCGGCAAATGTCCGGGTGAAAAGCGCCCGCATCATCGGTAAAAACCGCAACGTCTTGAAGACCGTCCTGGAGGATGACAAAGGAAGCCGCCTGGAGGGTATCAGCTTCGGCGATGTGGAAGCCGATCTGCATTACATAGAAAGCAAAGACACCGTCTGCCTGCTCTATTACCCGGAAATCAATGAATTTCAGGGGCGGAGAACCGTGCAGGCGGTCATTGAAAGCTGGAGATAAAAAACGACGGATCTGGTGCAAAAGCACATTTAATGGAAAAAAGTAGAAAATTAACAGATTAAATTATTGAAATTGTGCAAAAAACAGAGAAAAATCGTGAAAAGGGTTGTATACAGAAAATCGGTGTCCTATAATAAACCTTAACTTCCAAAATAAAAAGACAACGAGGGGGAAAACGTTATGTCAGTAAACAAGAAGATAAAAGCGCGTTACGCGGAAATCGCTCAGTTTCTGGGCCTGTGTTTCAACGAAGAGTATTGTGTGGTTTATGGAGAGAAGGATGGCTTTACGCTTCGCATCAGCGGCCTGGACAATGGCCGGGGTATCGAGTACGGTATGGTCTGCGTATCGGTCGGTGTGTCTGAGAATGGCGTGAAGCTTGAACAGGATAAACAGTTCCGCAAGGAGCATAAGGGCGTCATGGGCATCGTACAGGAAAAGCATACTGTCCGGATGACCCTGAAGCAGTGTAAAAATATGGAGAAGCTTAAGGGCATTCTGCAGGACTCCCTTCCGGCCTTCCTGGACATGCTGAAGCTGGAAGGATTTACCAATGGCTGTGAGCTCTGCGGCGAGGCCAGGGAGACCGGAGCAGCTTACGTGGCAGGCAATTCCATCTGCCTCTGCGACGAGTGCTACGACAAGGTCAGCGAGAACGCGGCGGCTTACACTGCAAATGAGAAGAACAAGAAGGAAAACCTGGTAGGCGGCGTCGTAGGCGCGCTGGTAGGCTCCCTGCTCGGCGTAGCCAGCATCATTCTGCTGAGCCAGATGGGTTATGTGGCAGCCCTGTCCGGCGTCATCATGGCAGTCTGCGCGCTGAAGGGCTACGAGCTTCTGGGCGGCAAGCTGACCAAGAAGGGTATCATCATCAGCGTAGTGATTATGATCATCATGACCTATGTGGGCGACCGCCTCGACTGGGGCATCATGATTGCCAGAGAGCTGGAGGTAGACGTTTTCTACGGCTACCGTCTGGTACCGCTGCTTCTGTCTGAGGAGATCATCGATGCGACCAGCTATGTGGGCAACCTGGTACTGGTATACGCCTTCCTGCTTCTGGGCGCCATCCCCACCATCCGCAACGCCATGCGCAGGGACAAGGTGGCAGGAACCATCTGCAAACTGCATTAAGAAACGAAAAAAACGGCCCGGCCTGTAAAAACGCAGACGGGCCGTTGGCGTTACAAAGCCCGTAAATCCGGCCTCCTGTCTTGTCAAACACCGGGAATCATGCTATAATGGGCAAGTATGCAAATACCGTGCTGACAGGACGGTAGTTTTTTGTTTTTAAAATTTAACAAAAAAAGGAAAGAAGAGGAAGAAACATGAAGAAGATTGAAGAATACGTCAGAAGCATACCGGATTTCCCGGAGGAGGGAATTATTTTCCGCGATATCACATCCGTACTGCAGGATGCGGACGGCCTTCATCTGGCCATTGACTCCATGCAGGCCCTGCTGGACGGCGTGGATTTCGACGTGGTCGTAGGAGCAGAGTCCAGAGGCTTCGTGTTTGGTACTCCGATTGCCTATAATCTGCATAAGCCCTTCGTACTGGTGCGGAAGAAGGGCAAGCTTCCCTGCGAGACCGTTTCCCGCTCCTATGATCTGGAGTACGGTACCGCGGAGATCGAGATGCACAAGGATTCCATCAAGCCGGGCCAGAGAGTCGTTCTGGTGGACGATCTGATCGCCACCGGAGGAACCATCGAGGCGGCTGCGAAGCTGGTGGAGGAGCTGGGCGGCAAGGTCGTGAAGATCATTTTCCTGATGGAGCTGGCAGGCCTGAAGGGCCGGGAGCGTCTGAAGGATTACGATGTGGCGTCTGTCATCCGTTACGATGGAAAATAAATAATACAGGGGGGACGAGAGAGATGAAGAAGTTTTTCGAGGAATTTAAGAAGTTTATTTCCAGGGGCAACGTCATGGATATGGCAGTCGGTGTTATCATCGGCGGCGCGTTCACCGCGATTGTCAATTCTCTGGTAAATGATATTTTCATGCCGGTGCTTTCCCTGATTACCGGCGGCTTTGATATTGCCGGCATGTCCGTGTCCTTCGGCGTGGGCGACAATGCGGCGACACTGAACTATGGCGCGTTCCTTTCCGCAGTAATTAATTTCCTGCTGATCGCGCTGGTGATCTTCTGCATCATCAAGGCCATGAATACCGCTAAGGACAAGATGCTGAAGAAGCAGGAGGAGGAAGCGCCCGCTCCGACCACCAAGAAGTGTCCCTATTGCATGTCTGAGATTGATATTCAGGCGACTAGATGTCCTCATTGTACATCTGAGTTGCAATGATTTGGATCAGCCTGAAGCACTTGCTGCTGAAGGCGTAAGAAAGTGATTCAGGAGTGCAAAATCCCATCGGCGAAGCCGATTTTCATGGATTTTGCATGAATTGTAACTGTGAAGGGACTGAACAGTTATAATTACAAAAAGGCAGGTGTTGATTATGGCAGAGACGAAAATCGGTGTAAAAAACAGAGATATAGAAGTGAACCGGGACGACGAGAATGTGAAGGCAATGCAGGATTTCACCAGTCCGGATGTCCTCTACAAAGAGCTGATCGCCAGCGTCCACAAGTACCATCCGTCCACCGATATCTCGATGATTGAAAAGGCCTATAAGATCGCGTCTGAGGCGCATCAGGGACAGCTTCGGAAATCAGGAGAGCCGTACATCATTCACCCCTTGTGCGTGGCCATTATCCTGGCGGATCTGGAGCTTGACAAGGAGACCATCGTGGCAGGACTTCTGCATGACGCGGTGGAGGATACGGTCATGACCACCGAGGAGATCGCGGCGGAATTCGGCGACGATGTGGCTCTGCTGGTAGACGGCGTCACCAAGCTGGGACAGCTGTCCTATTCCGCGGACAAGATCGAGATTCAGGCGGAGAACCTGCGGAAAATGTTCCTGGCCATGGCCAAGGATATCCGTGTCATCCTGATTAAGCTGGCCGACCGTCTGCACAATATGCGTACGCTTCAGTACATGAAGCCCGAGAAGCAGAAGGAAAAGGCCCGGGAGACCATGGACATCTATGCGCCCATCGCCCAGCGTCTCGGTATTTCCAAGGTCAAGAATGAGCTGGATGATTTATCGCTGAAATATCTGGAGCCGGAGGCTTATTATGACCTGAAGGAGCAGATCGCTGAGAAGCGGAGCGTCCGGGAAGCCTTCGTCCAGCGTATCGTGGCGGAAGTAAAAAAGCACATGGACAACGCAGGCATTGAAGCCCATGTGGACGGTCGTGTAAAGCATTTCTTCAGTATCTATAAGAAAATGGTGAACCAGCACAAAACGCTGGATCAGATTTACGATTTATTCGCGGTCCGGATCATCGTGGAGACGGTCAAGGACTGTTATGCGGCCCTGGGTATCATCCATGAAATGTACAAGCCCATTCCGGGACGCTTCAAGGACTATATCGCCATGCCCAAGGCCAATATGTACCAGTCTCTGCACACCACTCTGATTGGTCCCAACGGCCAGCCCTTCGAGATTCAGATTCGTACCTACGAGATGCACAAGACTGCCGAGTACGGTATCGCCGCCCACTGGAAATACAAGGAGAGCAGCGACGGCAAGAAACCGGTGGATCAGCAGGAGGCTGAGAAGATGACCTGGCTGCGCCAGATTCTGGAGTGGCAGCGGGATATGTCCGATAACCGGGAATTTATGAACCTCTTAAAGAGTGATCTGGATCTGTTCTCCGAGAGCGTGTATTGCTTTACGCCCAGCGGAGACGTGAAGACCCTGCCCAGCGGTTCCACGCCCATCGACTTCGCCTACAGCGTCCACAGCGCGGTGGGTAATAAGATGATTGGCGCCCGGGTCAACGGAAAGCTTGTGACCATCGATTACAAGATTCAGAACGGCGACCGCATTGAGATTATTACGTCTCAGAATTCCCGCGGACCCAGCCGCGACTGGCTCAATGTGGTCAAGAGTACGCAGGCGAAGAATAAGATTAATCAGTGGTTTAAAAACCAGTTTAAAGAGGATAATATTTTAAAGGGCAAGGAGATGCTGACCCAGTACTGCAAGGCCAAGAGCATCAATATGTCCGATATCATGAAGCCGGAATTCCAGAATCTGGTAATGCGGAAATACGGCTTCAAGGACTGGGATTCCGTGTTGGCGGCCATCGGCCACGGCGGCCTGAAAGAGGGCCAGGTGGTCAACAAGATGGTGGAAGAGTATGAGAAGATCCACAAGAAGGAGATCACCGATGAGAAGGTTATGGAGGCGGTCACCGAGAACAGTGACAAGAAGCTGAAGCTGGCCAAGTCCAAGAGCGGCATCATCGTCAAGGGCCTGACCGACGTGTCAGTCCGTTTCTCCAAGTGCTGCAGCCCGGTACCGGGCGATGAGATCGTGGGCTATGTAACCCGTGGCCGCGGCGTGTCCATTCACCGGACTGACTGCGTCAATATCATGTGTCTGCAGGAGTCCGAGCGTGCCAGACTTATCGACGCCGAGTGGCAGGATATGGGATCTGCTTCTTCGGGCGAGAAGTACGCGACGGAGATCAAGATCTACGCCAACAACCGCACCGGGCTTCTGGTAGATATTTCCAAAATCTTCACCGAGCGGAATATTGACATCACCCAGATGAACGTGCGAACCAGCAAGCAGGGAACGGCGACGATTTCCATTACCTTTGAGATCAGCAGCAAAGAGGAGCTGCAGAAGATTGCGGAGAAGCTGTATCAGGTGGAGAGCGTTATGGACGTGGAGCGCGCCACCGGCTGATGAACCGCTGGAGGATAAGATGAAAGTAGAACGTATGGTGCTTGGTCAGATACAGACCAACTGCTATTTTGTCATAAATGAAGCCACGAAGGAGGCCATCGTCATCGATCCGGCGGATCGGCCGGAGGCGGTGCTTCGAAGGGCCGTGGACGAGGGACTGGATCTGAAAGCTATTTTTCTGACCCATGGACATGCGGATCATATGCTGGGCGTACCGGAGCTGAAGGCAAAGCTTAAGATCCCCGTGTATGCCTGCGAAGCGGAAAAAGAGCTGCTGGCAGACCCGGAGCAGAATCTGTCTCCGGCGCTTTTCCGGAAAAGCGTGGCGTTTGCCGCAGACGTGTGGGTAAAAGATGAGCAGGTGATAGAGGTGGCAGGCATGGAGTTCCATGTCTTTGCGACGCCGGGCCATACGCCGGGCGGTTGCTGTTATTACAGCGCGGAAGCAGGCGTGCTGTTCTCCGGAGACACCCTGTTCGCAGGCTCTGTGGGACGGACCGATTTCCCGGGCGGAAGCATGAGCGCACTGGTACGGGGCATCAAAGAGAAGCTTACGCCGCTGCCGGACGAGACAAAGGTGTACCCTGGCCATATGGAAGAAAGCACCATCGGCGCGGAGCGGCGTTACAACCCCTATCTGAGATAAGAAAAAGGATAAGATAAATGGTTGAAGTTAAGATAAATGATGAAAGCTTTGCGTATGACATTCATTCGCTGATTCAGGCCTTTTACGGCGGCGAGGAGGTTCAGGTCCGTGTTAAGGAAGCCTTCACAGAAGCGGTTCCGGTTCAGATGGATGTGCAAGTTACCGACCGGGACATCAGCTTTTCTATCATTCAGAATGGGGCCTTTCAGGAGAAAGGCCATGTTTATGTGGAAAATCCGGACCGGAAAGCGGTAAAGAATCAGCTGAAGCGGCTGATGTATGACAAGCTCTGCGCTTTCACCGGCGAGACCCTTCCCTGGGGTACGTTGACGGGCATCCGGCCCACGAAGATTCCCATGGCCATGCTGGAGGAGGGCAGGAGCAATCCGGAAATCGCCCGGTATATGTGGGATACCTATGATTGCAGCAAGGAAAAGGCGGCTCTCGCCATCTCCATTGCCAACCGGGAGAAAGAGGTCCTGAAAAATCTGGATTATGAAAACGGCTACAGTCTCTATGTGGGCATCCCGTTTTGCCCCAGCATCTGTCTGTACTGTTCATTTTCGTCCTCTCCGATCAAGCTCTGGGAGAAGAAGGTGGAGGATTATCTGGCGGCGCTTTTTAAGGAGCTTGCGTTCCTCGGAAAGGCTTACGCGGGCCGGAAGCTGAATACCGTGTATGTGGGCGGCGGTACGCCCACGACCCTGACGGCGGAGCAGCTTGATCGGCTCATGATCTGTATTGAGCAGAATTTCGATTTTACTTATTTACAGGAATTGACAGTTGAAGCCGGACGTCCCGACAGCGTGACCCCGGAGAAGCTGAAGGTCTTAAAAGAGCATAAGGTCACCCGTATCTCCGTGAATCCCCAGACGATGAATCAGAAGACCCTGGATCTCATTGGCCGGAAGCATACGGTAGAGGAGACGAAGCAGGCCTTTTCTATGGCACGGGAGGCAGGCCACGACAATATCAATATGGACCTTATCGTGGGACTTCCCGGCGAGGACATTGAGGATGTGCGCCATACCATGGAGGAGCTGAGAAAGCTCGATCCGGACAGTATCACCGTCCATTCCCTGGCGGTCAAGCGGGCGGCCAGACTCAAGCTGTTCCGGGATACCTATGAGGAGATGGGGCTTCGGAACAGTCAGGAGATCATGGACTTAACCTATCGGTATTGTGTGGAACAGGGCGTATATCCCTATTATCTGTACCGTCAGAAGAATATGGCGGGTAATTTTGAAAATGTGGGTTACGCAAAGGTTGACAAAGCCGGAATTTACAATATACTGATTATGGAAGA
>USDU01000118.1 GCA_900553635.1 uncultured Lachnospiraceae bacterium
CTACAGGCTGGTTTTTATCATGATCCATAAAAAAATTCTGATTGCAGGCTTTCGGGAGCAGACCCGGAATTATTGTGCCGCCTTTTCTCTGCTGGGCGCGCAGGCCGAAACCCTTTGCGGAACAGTTCAGGAGCTTTCCATGCTGCTGGCAGACGATTTTCTCCCGAATCCGGCGGATTTTGACGGTCTCATTCTGCCCGGCGGCGGAGATATCAGTCCTTTTTTCTATCATATGGAAAATAAGGGGTCGCGGAATATCGACTCTCTGCTGGACTCCGTGCAGTTCTCGCTGTTCCGGGCTTTTACGGCTGCGGGAAAACCGGTGCTTGGCATCTGCAAGGGCATTCAGCTTATCAATGTGGCCTTTGGCGGAACGCTGATTCAGGATCTGTCCGGGGAATCCCTGAGCATCCACGCCTGGGACGAGGGGGATAAAATTCACATAACAAAAGCTGCGCACGGCACCTTTCCGGCGCAGCTTTATGGCAGCTTTCCGCGGGTCAACAGCGCCCATCACCAGGCGGTCGGAGTCTTCGGGGAGGGTCTTCGGGCAGCCCAGTACGGGCCGGATTTCGTGATCGAGGCTCTGTACCATGAGAGGCTGCCGATTCTCGGGGTGCAGTGGCATCCGGAGCGGATGTGTTTTTCCTTTGCGCGGGAAGAAATCGAGGACGGAAGTAAGCTTCTAAAATACTTTTTGTCGCTGCTGTAAATGTATTTATAAAATTATTATTGCAAAGCTTCCTTTTCCTTACGCAGCCCTTGTCTTATACCGTTTTTGTTTCGCTCATTTTATTTAAGAATACGGCGATAATAACGCAGGAAATTGCCGCCTGCTATGCCCTTTGCCGTCGCTTCGTCCATGCCCCGCTGCAGTAAAGCGGCAGTCAGCTTCACCATCTCGCCGTGGTGGGCTAGCACGTCATAAATTTCTGTCTCAAAATGGATGCGCGGGGTGGTTTCTTCCAGTCCTTTACAGAGATCGAAGCCGTAGCCCACATGCTCCGGATCCGCGATGCGGACCAAGTGCTCGGCGTGTTCGCAGAGACGGAGCAGGGCCGCGTCCGCATTCTGTCCCGCTGCCTCCGGCGCTCCGGCGGCTCCTTCCCGTTCTGTCTTTTCACGCTCCGGCATTACGCCGGTCAGATAGCCGCAGGCGTTCAGGCCGATGATGCCGCCGCGTCCCGCGATGTCCCGGATTTGGCTATCTGTCAGATTCCGGTAATTCTCATGGACCGCCCAGGCGTCGGAGTGGCTGGCGATAAAGGGCTGCTCTGCCAGATCGCACACGTCGTAAAAGCCGTCATTACTTAAATGGCTCACATCCAACCACATGCCAAGCTGTTCCATTTTCCGGATAGCCTCTTTTCCAAGATCCGTCAGACCGCCCGGGATCTCTTTGAACTGCCCCGCCGTGCAGCAGCCCGTGGCAAAGGCGTTCCGACGGCTCCAGGTGAGGCCTGCGCCCCGCACGCCCAGGTCGTAGAAGGTGCGAAGCAGGGACAGGTCATTTCCTAGGGGATCGAGACCCTCCAGGGACAGCAGGACTGAGATGCGGCCTGCCGCCAGGTTCTCATCCAGTTCCGCACGGCTTGCTGTCACACGGATGCGGTCGCTTACCGGCTCCAGGTCTTCCTTCAGGACCGTGATTTGTCCCAGAGCCTTCCGAAGCCCCAGCTCCGGTAGATCCCGGTTGTTGATGAAAATAGATGATACGACGATGTTCAGACCCGCTTCTTCAAAGCGCGGCAGATACCGCTGCTCCACCACGCCGCTCTCTCCGGTCAGATGGCGTTCGTAGACCTCCGCCGCCAGATCGAAGTGGGCGTCCACTACTGGATTTTCCTGGTGAATTTTTCTTGCCTGTTCCAAATACTTTTCCTGTATGAGCATATTGATCCCTCTGTCCTTTTTGTTGCGGTTTCCTCATATACCGGAAACCGCACTCTTTCTTACTTATTCTTACGCTTCTTTCTTGTTATCCGTCACCCCAAAGCTCACCACTGCCGTAAACAGATCCGCGTCGGTCTCCACATGGAAGCTGCCGCCGCAGGCCTCGGTAAAGCTTTTTGCTATGGACAGCCCCAGTCCGCTGCCGCCGTCTGTCCGGCTCTTATCGCCCCGGACGAAGCGCTCGGTGAAATCAATGCCGTCGCCAAGCTCGGTAGCAGATGTATTTTTCATAACCGCCGTTGCATTTCCATCTTTTTCCACAAGCGTCAGATACACACGGGAACCGGGCAGGGAATACTTGAGTGCATTCTGCAAAAGATTCTGAAATACCCGGTACAGCCGCTGGCCGTCCGCCGTGATTTCCACCGGTTCCTCCGGGATAGACACCCGCATGGAGAGACTACTCTGCTCGATGGGCTCAGCCATATCTGCCAGCGTCTGCCGCAGCAGCTTTGCGAAATCCAGCGCCTCCAGGTTTACTTTCAGTTCGCCGGACGCCGCCTTGCTCACCTCAAACACGTCCTGCACCATGGCGCTCAGGCGCTCGGATTTTTCACCCAGGACCCGGATGTAGTCCTTCACATCCTCCGGCAGATTTTCCTCCTGCTTCAGGATGTCCACGTAGCTGACGATGGAAGTCAGGGGCGTCTTGATGTCGTGGGACACATTGGCCACCAGCTCCACCTTCATGCGCTCGCTTTTCGTGCGCTCCCGGATGGCCGCCTCCATGCCCTCCTGGATGCTGTTCAGGTCGTCCGCCGCCGCTTTCAGATCACTGTCCTCCGGCAGAGACAGCGCATTTCCCATATCGCCGCCCCGGACAGCTCTGATCTGCTCCGTCAGCGCGCCCAGATCCTCGGCCAGTCTGCGCACCCGGTTCATATAAAAAAAGCTCACAAAAGGAATCAGGGAGCGCCGCTGCCATTTCACCAGCTTTTTCTGTACGGGCTGCTTCAGATCCCGAGTTCGGATGCTGCGCCGCAGACGGCCGATCACACTCTTCTGCTGTCTTTTATTCCGGCGCAGATCGGTGACGCCCAGATACAGCGGCCAGAAGATTAGGAACCAGTAGGTGAACATCCCGTCCAGATTGGACGCCAGGTAATCCCGCGCTGATGCCGCATAATCCTGGATTCCATAAGAAACGACCCATCCCAGGCTGAAACCGCTCCAGGCTAAAAATTCATCTATGAAGCGCAAAATCAAATAAATCGGAAGGACGAAGAAGAACAGCAGCTTGATTTCCAACCAGATTTTCCCAGTCCATCCGATGATGATTTCCCTACCTGCCCTTCGCGGCTTCCGTAGCGCCCACGCCAGAAGTAACAAAAGGAGAGCCGCCGCCAGACCGGCTTCGCTGCGTACCAGTCGCTGCCTGTCTGCCGCCAGACTCTCCTTCAGACGGTAGAGGACGCCGCCGTATCGGTTGGTTCCATTTGTACCGCTGACCACATACAGTTTGGGCTCTTTCGCTGCCGCCAGATAGACCGCGATTGCTTTCGCCTCGTCCCCTGCCGTGAAGTTCTGATAGCCCGGCACAGCCCAACGGCTGTTCTCCCGGTAGATGCCGTCGCCGTAGACGTCCACGGTCTGGCCGTCCTTTTCCATGGCTACCTTACCGTCGCCGTCCTTATTGTAAGTCAGCTGAAAATTATACTCCTCCGCCGGAATCCAGGCCGCGAAATCCATGCCGATGCTGGCATTTTCCGCGTCCAGTCCGTCGATGTTCGTATAGGTCAGTTTTCCGTCTTTGAACACCGCGTAACGCAGGTTCTGGTCGGCTTTCATTTCCTCCAGATAGGCGTTAAAATCCGCCGTGCTGTATCCGCCTGCTTCTGTGGCTGCCTCTTCATAGCTCATGGAACCTGCGTAACCAGACGTCCACCATTCGGATATGACCGTATCTGCCGCATAAGAATCATACCGATAGCCGGAATCGCTGTAGCTGTACTGATAGCCCATCCAGTCCTTTCCCTTGAGTCCGATGCCGATCAGATCCTCCAGCCGATTCGACATGGTCGTGGCAAATTCCTGTGTTTTCTGATAGTCGGACTGCCGCAGATCCGTGTTCGAAATCAGCGTCAGCATGGAAATGAAGTTGTAAATCAGCAACGTCATTCCCAGAAAGAAGGCAAGCATGCCTATCCAGATTTTAGATTTTTTCCATTTTGTATCCAATACCCCACACCACCTTTAAATATTCCGGTTCTTTCGGATTGAGCTCGATCTTTTCACGAATGCGGCGGATATGTACCATGACTGTATTTTCCGGCGCATAGGCTTCTTCCTCCCAGACCCGGCGGTAAATCTCCTCCGCCGGGAAGACGCGACCCCGATTTTTCATCAGAAGCTCCACGATCTTCGTCTCCGTGGCGGTCAGCCGCACCGGCTCTCCGTCTGCGTACAGGATTCGTTCGGATTGGCGATAGGTGAGTCGGCCATTTCGGATCTCGTCCCCGGACACGCCCGCGTGGATGTCGCCCAGCATGGTATAGCGCCGAAGTTGGCTTTTTACCCGGGCTGCCAGCTCCTGGGGATGAAAGGGCTTCGCCACGTAATCATCGGCACCCATGGACAGGCCTAAGATTTTGTCGGTCTCCTCGCTTTTGGCGCTGAGGACGATGATTGGGATATTTTTCCGCTCCCGGATTTTCATGACGGCGGACAGTCCGTCCAGGCGCGGCATCATCACATCCATGATAATGAGCTGCACCGGCTTTTCCACTGCCAGCTCCAGGGCCTGCAGGCCGTCGTAGGCCTTCAGCACCTGATAGCCCTCTTTTTCCAGAAGCACTGCAATGGCTCTCACAATCTCCCGGTCGTCGTCTACTACCAGTACGCATTCGTTCATATTTGCTCTCTCCTTTTCCGGTGGTTTCAGGATACCCTTTCTTTCTTACGGGACACCGGGGGATTTTCTTACAGCTTTCTTACAATCTTAAATCTTTTTCATTGACCGGGTTATAAAAGATCTGTACCTGCTTGACATGGGGCGCGCCCACCACGGAAATCAACTCGCCACGCTTCAGGCCCACCAAGACTTTGTCCTTGGCCTCCATCAAATTCTGAAAATTACTCTCGTCCGTATCCTGCCAGTAGCAGCGAAGCTCCAGGGCCGGGTTACGGGTCTGCCGCCAGGTATCGGCGTCGTCATCGTAATAGTCATCCTCCTGGACGGTCTCTTCGATCCGCGGCTCCACCATGTCTTTATTATAAGTAACACGGAAAAGTACCGTATTTTCCGGAATGCTCTCATCGGCTTTCAGCTCCGGCTCCACATCCCAGCAGCCATCCAGCTCCCAGACGCCCTGCTCCGGGTCGATCTCTTTGCTGATGTCTCTGGTAACGATATCTGTCTTGCCGACCACTTCCGCGCCGCCGTAGGCCAGGCCTGAAAATTCGCCGAAGGCTACGCCTGCGCCGATGCCGGACAGCAGGATGCCGCCGCAAAAGATGCCGATAGTTATTTTATGCAATCTGGTCATGTTCATCCTCCTCTGCCTCTACGGCCTCGTCTGTAAAATCGTCTTCTTCCGGCTCGTCGTCTGTATCGACCTCATTTTCCAGGACGGCGGTTTTCTCTTCGGTCTTTTTCCGACGAATCAGGCCCCAGGCCGCACAGGTCAGCGCGCCGCCGCAGAGCAGACCGCCAAGGCTCATCAAGGTCACGCCGATAAGCGGGTAGCCCTGGAAGCAGAGAATCAGGAGCGCGCCAAAACAGAAGATGGCTGCGATGGTTCCCAGGCCTAAGCAAACCGCCGCGCAGAACCAGAATACGTTCCAGCAGAGGCGTACACCCCAGCGGAGCAGGTCCCAGCAAATGTGCAGGAGCCATACAAGCAGTTTTCTTAAGATGCGGACGGCGCTGCCAATCAGGCGGCCGCAGCCCCTCAGGATGTCACGGCAGAAGCCGATGAATTTTCCGAGTATGCCCTGTTCGGAGCTAGTGTATGCTTTTCGGGAAGCTGCCGGGCTATATCCGGCTGCGCTTTTCTCTGAAGCTACACCGTCTGCGGCTGTCCCCTGTACGGCCGGGCTTTCGGTTTCCTCCGGCTGCTCCACTGGCTTTCCCACAGGCTTCTTATGGAACGGTTTCCCAATCCAGGCGCAGACCTCCTGTATCCACTGTACCAGCTTCTTTCCCGCCTTTTTCAGAAATCCGCCCGCCTGACGGATGCCCTGCTCCGCAGACTGGGCCGCGCTCTCGAAATCCATCTTTACACGGCGGCTGCTGTCGCCGTACTCCGGGTTCACATGGTAGGCCTCCAGAATCTCCGCCGCCAGTTCCTTCACCGGCCCGAAATCGCCGATGGCCTCCTCCTCGGACATGCCGTTCTGTATCTTCATGTCGATATGCTGCGCATATTCATCCAGAATATCCTGCTGCTCCCGTTCCTCCAGCACCTTCAGATGTCCCGCAAGCTCTGTCAGAAATGCTTCTTTACTCATGTTGTTCTCCCTCCTTCAGGTACTTCCCGACCTGCTGCTGAAATTCTATCCATTCCTTCGCCAGGGAATCCCGGTAAAGAATCCCTGCTGCCGTCAGATGATAATATTTTCGTGGGGGCCCTTCTGTGGACTCCCGAAGGTATGTCTCAAAATAATGTTCGTTGGTCAGGCGCTTCAGCAGCGGGTAAATGGTTCCCTCATTCACGTCAATGACCCGGGAAACCTCCTCCACCAGTTCATACCCGTACCGATCCTTCCGACGCACCGCCTCCAGCACAATCAGCTCCAGCACGCCCTTTTTAAATTGTGGGTTCATTTCATCCCTCCCGCACGTTCCTGTGTCTGATATTAGGTTACACCTACTACTATGTAATGTCAAGTACTAAAGTTTTAAGAATAGTTTAAGATCGATTTTTCTACTTTTTTCTATTTTCTTCTTGACAACAGCCATCATTTCATGGTATAAATATTAAGCACGTTTGATACAGGGGATTGGTCAAATGGCATGACAGGGGTCTCCAAAACCCTTAGTGGGAGTTCGATTCTCTCATCCCCTGCTGAAAGAAGCCTGAAAGTATGATGCTTTCAGGCTTTTCTTTTACAATAAAAGGGCTGGAATCTCTGATCTTTCTCAAAGATTCCAGCCCTTTTCTCTATGCTTTTTTCGTCTACTGCGCGAACTTCACCACCAGCTCCCGCTCCCCGATAGCGCCTGCAAAGAGCCCTGTGAGGAGCTGCCTGGTCTGAGTCTTCGCTTCGGCTTTCAGGCTGTCGAAGTCGGCTTTTTCTTCCACGTCTTTCTGGGCGGCGGTCATGCCGTCCAGGACGTCTGTTTTCTTGCCCCAGTTCAGGAGGGCGGCTTTCTCATCGTAGAACTGGATGGAATCGGAATCCACCACGGTGTCCAGGATCCGGACTGCCGGAAGGGTCAGCTGCACCTCCTTGTCGGTGATCTTGATGTCTGTCTGGGACAGGTCCACGCCGGCCCGTACCTCGGCCCGGTAGGTCATGGTGAAGGACTTCTGGGTCAGTAGCGGGATGCTGCCGTCAGAGTAGTAGACCAGACCGTTATAGGTCAGCTTGGCCGTGGTCAGCTCGCTGACCATCTCCAGCTTGTCGCTGATGAAGCTGCTGGTGATCTGCGTCTCGTTTTTCGGCGCAAAGCGGTTCGCCACGAACACGACGGCTGCCGCTATCACCACAATCTCGATAAAATGCAGAATTGTCTTAAAACCCACCCGTCTCCCGGGCCGCTCTTCCCGTTCTCTCTTCTCTCTCCTCATACCTTACTCCTCCGTTACCAGCTCGCCAAAGTCCCTCTTTTCAAACTCCTGAATCGAAATATTTTTCTTGTTGGGGTTCGCGTACACGAAGGTCTTGTCCACATTTTCGATGTAGTTCTGGATCTTGTCGTTGGTGGCGCTGATGATGGCCTGGAAGCCAAGGCTTCTTATCAGGTCGAT
>USDU01000119.1 GCA_900553635.1 uncultured Lachnospiraceae bacterium
GGACTTGCGGTATCCTTTTTCCTGATCCGGTGCTACAACGGAACCCGTGGAAGCTGGAAAGGCAAATGGTTTTTCTATCTGGTGTATCCGGTGCATCTGCTTGTCCTGTATGGTATTTCAAGACTGGTGTTCGGGTAATCCGGATTTTTGATAAAGAGGAGATTACAATGATTTTTGATACCCATGCCCATTATGATGATGAGGCATTTAATGAGGACCGGGATGCGGTCTTAAGGAGTCTTGCGGAACACGGCATTGAGGCCGTGGTAAACGTGGGTGCCAGCATCCAGACAACGAAAAATACACTGGAGCTGATGAAAAAGTATGACCGCGCGGAAAGCTGCGCTACGGTCATCAGCTGCGTGGGTATGAAGGACGAATATATCGGATCCCTGGATCCGGAGAGAACATACAGTTACTTTACAACCGTCATCATCAAGAGAGAGAAGAGGTAAAACAATGGTATCATTTATCGGAGCAGGCCCGGGAGATCCGGAGCTTCTGACAATTAAGGGAAAGAAACTGATCGACAGCGCGGATATTATCATTTACGCAGGTTCTCTGGTAAACCCCAAGGTGCTGGCGGACGCCAAGGAGGGCGCGCAGATCTATAACAGCGCCACCATGACCCTGGAAGAGGTCCTGGCTGTCATGAAGGACGGCGAAGCTAAGGGCCTGAAGGTGGTCCGTGTACATACCGGCGACCCGGCTATCTTCGGCGCGCACCGGGAGCAGATGGACGCTCTCGATCGCATGGGTATCGAGTATGAGGTCATTCCGGGGGTCAGCTCTTTCCTGGCGACTGCGGCAGCCCTGAAGAAGGAATACACGCTGCCGGGTGTGAGCCAGACGGTGATCCTGACCCGCATGGAGGGCAGAACGCCCATGCCGGAGGGGGAAAAGCTTCAGGATCTGGCCAGACATCACGCCACCATGATCATTTTCCTGAGCATCGGTATGATGGATGAGCTGTCCGCAACCCTTCGGAAAGAATATCGTCCGGATACACCTGTGGCAGTTGTATACAAGGCAAGCTGGCCGGAACAGAAGATTGTAAGAGGAACCCTGTTGGACATTGCAGAGAAGGTAAAGGCAGCAGGCATCACCAAGACTGCGCTGACTGTAGTAGGAGATTTCCTGGGAGATGATTATGAGCTGTCTAGGCTTTATGACAAGACCTTTACCCATGAGTTCCGGAAGGGAGTCGAAGCGTAATGAGCATCCGGCTTATCAGCATCAGCCATAAGACGGCGCCGCTGGAGGTTCGGGAGCTTTTCGCCTTTACCAAAGAGAAGCAGGCGGAGCTTGAGAAAATCCTCATAGACGAGGGCGGCGCGGCAGAGAGCGTCATTATCGCTACCTGCAACCGGACAGAGATTTATACCTATTTTGATAAAAACCAGGATAAGAAGAAAAACGTATTTACCAGGCTGCAGGAGCTGATTCTCCGGGAATCCGGAGCGGCAGCCGTGAAAGAGGACGTATCCGATTATCTGCGCTTCTATCAGGACAGAAAAGCGGTCAATCACCTGTTTTCCGTGACAGCGGGACTGGATTCCATGGTGGTGGGCGAGGATCAGATTCTCGGCCAGGTAAAGCATGCGCATGCGCTGGCACAGGAGGCGGGCAACAGCGGCAAATACCTGAATACCCTGTTCCGCTATGCCGTGACCTGTTCCAAGAAGATTAAGACAGATACGGATTTGTCGAAGACCTCGGTATCTACGGCGACCCTGGCGGTCAAGGCAGCGGAAGAAGCCTTTGGCGGAAGCCTGGCAGGTAAAAATGTTATGGTTATCGGCGGTACCGGTCAGATCGGCGGTATCGTACTGAAGAATCTGTACAGCCTGAAGGGCTTAAATATCTACAGCACCATCCGCAATGTAACGATGACCCACGACGCCCATATCAAGAGCGAATCCAATACCCTAATTGATTATAAGGAGCGCTACGATTACATCAACGCCATGGATGTGGTTATCAGCGCTACGGCCAGCCCCCATTATACGCTGACCGGCACGAAGGTGAAGGAGCACATGACGACGGATAAGCCCCGTGTTTTCGTGGATCTGGCGGTTCCGGTGGACATCGAGGAGACCATCGCCGAGTTCCCCCACACCTTCTTTTATAATATGGACGACCTTGAAGAGTTAGCGGAGACTAACAACCGGGCCAAGAAGGAAGCAGTCTGTCAGGCGGGTGAGATTCTGGAAGAGTTTGAAGAGGATTTCATGCGCTGGATGATTTTTCAGCAGGCGGTACCCCGGATGCAGGAGGTCAAGCACTGGATGGAAGAGGAAGCGAAGAAAAAGGGCTTCGGCAAGGCCATTGACAAGCTGTTTTACCGAATCCGGGAGAATGCGAGCCCGGAGGAGCTGGAGGCATTTGTGGAGAATCTGCGGGAGTCGGAGAAATAAGCAGATATCAGCGGGATTCCGGAAAAGGAGCCCGACAGAGTTTCAGATAGAAAATGGAGAATACAATGGGAAAATTATACGTGGTGGGCTTCGGCCCCGGCGGTTATGAGCATATGACCGCCAAATGTATCGACGTTATCAACAATGCGGATATTATCACCGGTTATACCACCTATGTGGAGATGTTAAAGGAGTTCTTCCCGGATAAGAATTATCTGGCGACTCCCATGATGCAGGAAGTGAAGCGCTGCCGGATGGCGGTGGAAGAAGCCATGAAGGATCAGACCGTGGCCATGGTCAGTTCCGGCGACAGCGGCATCTACGGCATGGCGGGCATCATTTACCAGGTGGCAGAGGAAATGAATGCGGACATCGAGATTGAGACCGTACCGGGCGTGACCGCAGCCAGTGCGGCGGCTTCTGTGCTGGGCGCGCCGCTGATGCATGATTTCGCTGTGATCAGTCTGAGCGATCTGATGACTCCGCTGGATCTGATTATGAAGCGTGTGGACTGCGCGGGTCAGGGCGATATGATCGTCTGCCTGTATAATCCCAAGAGCAAAAAGCGTACCGGCTATGTGGAGCAGGCAGCGGAAATCCTGATGCGCTACCGGCAGCCGGAAACTCCTGTGGGTATCGTGCGTCACGCGGGACGCAAAGAGGAGAGCAAGCAGATTACAACTTTAGCGGAGCTTAAAAACGCGGAGATTGATATGTTCAGCGTAGTCATCATTGGAAACTCGCAGACCTATGTAAGCAGTGGTAGAATGATCACCCCCAGAGGCTACGCGTTAAAGTAAGGCCCGCAACCGAGATAGAACGAAGTGAAATCGAGGTCAGCGCTCATGGAAATACAGGAGTAAATTATGAAGATTCGAATCGGTACAAGAAAAAGCAAACTGGCTCTGGTACAGACCGATCTGGTGCGGCGGCGCATTGAAGCGGCTTTCCCGGAGGCGGAGATAGAAATCGTGGAAATGTCTACGAAGGGCGACGAGATTCTGGATAAATCGTTGACCTCTTTTGGAGGCAAGGGCGTTTTTACCCGGGAACTGGAGGAGGCTCTGCTAAAGGAAGAGGTGGATCTGGCCGTTCACAGCGCCAAGGATATGCCTATGGAATTCCCGAAGGGTCTCTACATCGGCGCAGTCCTGGAGCGGGCCAATGTTCACGACGTGCTGGTGACCACCACAGGCGTGAAAGCGCGGGAGCTGGCGCCGGGCAGTATCGTGGGAACCAGCTCTCTCCGGCGGGAATTGCAGATCAAAGAGCTGAATCCCACGGTACGGATCCGGATGCTGCGCGGCAATGTGCAGACCCGGATTCGGAAGCTGAAAGAGGGTCAGTATGACGCGATTCTTCTGGCGGCGGCAGGTCTGGAACGGCTGGGGCTGGACAAAGAAGAAGGGATCCGGTTGGAATATCTGGACACGGACAGCTTTCTTCCGGCGGCCGGGCAGGGCATTCTGGCCGTTGAGGCGAAAAAGGGACGCTTTACGGAAGTATTAAAGTCCATTCACTGTGAGGAGGCGGCGCTGGAGCTTGAGGCGGAGCGCAGCTTCCTGGCGGCTATCGGCGGAAGCTGTAATGCCCCGGCGGCGGGACTGTGCGTCCCGGCAGCGCAATCCCTGAAAATGAAGGTATTGTACGCACCGGAGGGAACAACCGAGCTTCGGAAAGCCGAGGCTATCGTGGATTTGACTGAAGCAGGCAGCCAGGAAGAGAAGCTTTCCAAAGCGCGCATGTTAGGCGAAAACCTGGCAGGCGAAGTGAAGCGGGGCAAGGTCTGGCTTTTGGGCGCAGGCCCCGGCGATATGGGACTGCTGACACAGAAAGCCCTCTGGTGCATTCGTCACGCGGACGTTCTGGTCTATGATAATCTGGCAAGCGGCGCCATTTTAAATGAGGCAAGAGAGGACGCGGAGCTTATCTACGCGGGCAAGCGCGCAGACAAGCATCATTTACGCCAGTGGGAGACCAATGCTCTTCTGGTGGAAAAGGCCCTGGAGGGCAAAAATGTGGCCCGGGTCAAGGGCGGCGATCCCTTTATCTTTGGCCGCGGTGGCGAGGAAGCTCAGGAGCTTTTAAAGGCTGGCGTGGAGTTTGAGATCATTCCGGGCGTGTCTTCTTCCTACGCGGCTCCGGCTTACGCGGGCATTCCGGTGACGCACCGGGACTTTGCGTCCTCCTTCCATGTGATTACGGGACATGAGAGCGCGGACAAGACCGGTCTGGCGCTGGATTACGCGACCCTGGCGAAAGAGGAAGGTACGCTGGTATTTTTGATGGGCCTGAAAAATCTGCCCCATATCGCGGAAGAACTGATTACCCATGGAAAGGATCCGAAGACACCGGCGGCTGTAGTGCAGGCGGGAACAACGGCCAGACAGCAGGTGGTAATAGGCGTGTTGGAATCCATCGCGGAGACGGCGAAGACAGCGGGTATTCAGACCCCGGCCATTACGGTGGTGGGCGATGTGGTGACCTTGCAGAGACAGCTTTCCTGGCTGGGCGGCAAGCCCCTTTTTGGAAAACGGGTACTGCTGACCGGTACGAAGCCCATGTGTGAAAAGCAGCGGGAGGTTCTTGCGGCAGACGGCGCGGAGGCGATTCCATTCAGTCTGATTTACACGAAGAAGCTGAGCACTCCGGCGACGGAGCAGGCATTTACAGAGATAAAGAATTACAGCTGGGTGGTGCTGACCAGCAGCAACGGCGTGCAGTTCTTCTTGGATGAACTGAAAGAGCGTCGGATGGATATTCGAAGTCTCGCAGGTCTTAAATTTGCGGTCATTGGTGCAGGCACGAAGGCTGCCCTGGAGGCGGCAGGTATTTATGCGGACTTTGTGCCCGGCCGGTATTCCAGCAGGGATCTGGCCGCGGAGTGGATTCCGGGGCTGACAGCGGCGGATAAAGTGCTGCTTTTACGCGCGGAGGAGGCTTCTTCAGAGCTTACAGAGACGTTGGAGGCGGCAGGCGTTCCTTATACGGACACAGCCCTCTATCACACTGCCCGGGACGGACGCAAGGCCGAAGAACTGAACCGTATCCTGCCGGAAATGGATTATATTACCTTCGCCAGCGCATCGGCGGTCAAGGCCTTTGCGGCTATGGCAGAGAACCCGGGGGACATGACGGCAAAGGCTGTCTGCATCGGTCCGATGACAGAAAAAGCGGCAGTGCAGGCGGGCATTCCGGTGTATGCAAGCGCAGTGGTTTACACAGCGGAGGGGATACGGGATGTGCTCAGAAAAGATAATTTGAAAGGGAAAGCGAATTGATTCAGATACAGAGCGACGCGGCTTCGATAGTGGAAGGAAAACTGCATAGGGGAAATGAGCCGAAGCAATTCGTCTATCTGCATGGCGGCGATATCCGCGGCGCAGCGGAAAAAAGTGGACGAAACGAAGCGGAATTTCTGGATTTTTCCGCCAATATCAATCCCTTAGGCATGCCGCCCGGCGTCCGTGAGGCTATCATCGAAAGCCTGGACAGATCCCTGAACTATCCGGATCCCTTTTGCCGGAGACTGGGGGCGGCGTTGTCCGAAAAGCTCGGCCAGCCGGAAGACTACATTCTCTGCGGCAATGGTGGTGCAGACCTTATATACCGACTGGTATACGCCACCCGGCCAAAGCGGGCGCTGGTAACCGCTCCGGCCTTTGCGGAGTATGAGGAAGCCCTGAACCAGGCCGGGACGGGGATAGATTTCTTTCCGCTGGGGAAAACTCTGGAAATCACAGAAGCTTATGTGGATAGCTTATCCGCGGAGCATGATATGGTATTCCTCTGCAATCCGAACAATCCCACGGGTATCCTGACGCCGCGCAGTGTCGTAAAAAAGCTGCTGGATAAGGCGAAAGCCCTGGACGTGCGGGTGTGTCTGGATGAGTGCTTTCTGGACTTTATTAAAAATGAGGAGGGCTATTCAGCGGCGGGCTGGCTTGCGGAATATCCGAATCTGATCATTTTAAAATCCTTTACAAAAATGTACGCTATCCCCGGTCTGCGGCTGGGCTATGTGCTGTCGGCGGATGCGGATCTGCTGAATCGGATGCGTCTGGCGGGCCAGCCCTGGTCCGTATCGGAACCGGCCCAGGCCGCCGGAATCGCGGCTCTGAGGGCGGAAGGCTTTCGGAAACAGACGATCGATCTGGTGGATCGGGAGCGGGCGTTTTTAAAGAAAAAACTGGAAGAACTGGGACTGTGTGTGTGCGACGGTCATGCCAATTACCTGTGTTTTCAGGCGGCAGGCGATGAGAAGCTGGCGGATCGAATGCAGGCGGAAGGAATTCTGATCCGGCGCTGCGCCAACTATCACGGGCTGGGCGCGGATTTTTACCGGACGGCGGTGCGGGGACACAGAGAGAATGAAAGGCTGCTTGAAACTCTGGAGAAAGTTTTGCAAAAAGGAACCTGATTCATAAAATTTACGATCAAGAAACGGAATAAGTTTGGTGATAACATGAGCGAAAAGAAAAAAGCAAAAGCAATCATGGTACAGGGAACCATGTCCAACGCGGGTAAAAGCTTCCTGGTGGCCGGACTCTGCCGGGTATTTAAGCAGGACGGCTATAAGGTGGCTCCCTTCAAATCCCAGAACATGGCCCTGAATTCCTACATCACAAAGGACGGCCTGGAGATTGGCCGGGCCCAGGCCATGCAGGCGGAGGCCGCGGATATTGAGCCCACTGTGGAAATGAACCCGATTCTCCTAAAGCCCACCAGCAATGTAGGCAGCCAGGTCATCGTAAACGGCGAGGTCCTGGGCAATATGAAGGCCATGGATTATTACGCCAATAAGCGGAAGCTTATTCCGGAGATTCAGAAGGCCTTCGACAAGCTTTCCGAGGAGTTCGACATTATCGTCATCGAGGGCGCGGGCAGCCCGGCGGAAATCAATCTGAAGGACAACGATATCGTGAATATGGGAATGGCAAAAATTGCCAACGCTCCCGTACTGCTGGCCGGCGACATCGACCGGGGCGGCGTCTTCGCAGCTCTCTACGGCACGGTAAAGCTGCTGGACGAGGACGAGCAGCAGAGGATCAAGGGCCTGGTCATCAACAAATTCCGCGGCGACGTGGAAATTCTGCGTCCCGGTCTCTCTATGATTGAGGAACGCACCGGGATTCCGGTGGTGGGCGTGGTGCCCTTGAAGCCTCTGGATATCGACGACGAGGACAGCCTGTCCGAGCGTCTGAATCATAAGGAGAAAAAGGGCGGCATCGATCTGGCAGTCATAAAACTTCCACATATTTCCAATTTCACAGACTTCAATGTATTTGAGGGCATGGACGGCGTGTCGCTGCGCTACGTGCGGGATGTGAGCGAGCTTGGGAAACCGGATCTCATTTTCCTGCCGGGAACGAAGAACACCATGGACGATTTGGTCTGGATGCGGGAGTCCGGCATGGAGACGGCGGTGCTTCGCTGCTCCG
>USDU01000120.1 GCA_900553635.1 uncultured Lachnospiraceae bacterium
ATTCTTCTTTTGTTGCGGGCAAAAATCCCTGCTGTTTCATGTATTACTCCTGTCCTGGTACCAACGTCTCATAGGTCCCGTCCAGCACCTGATAAAAATCGTGAATATAGTAATCTGCAAGCCGGCGGTTTTCAGACTGCCGATCTTTGGCATACGCGTCGTAGATCGAACATACTTTTGCTCCGGCTGCTTTCCCGGCCTGGGCTCCTGCGGGTGTGTCCTCAAAGACCAGACAGTCTTCCGGTTTCGCGCCAAGCTCCGCCGCCACCTTGAGATAGATATCCGGCGCTGGTTTTCCGGCCCCTGCCTCACAGGAGGTCATCAGGCACTGGAAATAAGGCGCAAGCCCCTGTCCGGCCACCACGGCGTCCAGAAGCTCCCGGCCATTGCTGGTGGCGATTCCGGCTTTGATTCCGTGTGATTTTAGGTATTCCAGAAATTCCCGCGCGCCTGGTTTTAAAGGCACTTCATGGGCGTATTTTTCTTTTGACATGGCGATCCACTCGGCCTTAATCACATCCAGACTATCCGGCAGGGCGAACTGCTCTTTAAAATACGCTGCAGTCTCCGAAAAGCTCATGCCCTCGATGGCCTGCTGAAGCCCGGGATAGACTGTCAGGCCATGACGGCCCAGATATTCCACGTCAATGGCTCCCCACATCCACATGGAATCTACCAGGGTTCCGTCCAGATCAAAAAGAACTGCTTTTATTCCGTCCAGCATCCTGTCTCCTCCTTCAATTTTCGAAGTTCTTCTTCCGTAAGGGGCCTGCACGCGCCGATCTCCAGAGTCTCATCCAGCTTCAGACTTCCCATGGAAAGCCGTTTCAGATACGTAACCTCACAGCCGATGACTTCGAACATCCGTTTTACCTGATGAAAGCGGCCTTCCCGAATAGTCACTTCGATCTCCGATTCCGGGCCGGACTTCAGAATCCGCAGTTCCGCCGGAAGGGTCTTTTTCTCATCGCCGATATCCAGTCCCTCCAGAAAGGCCTGCACATGTTCCGATTTCACCCGACCCTGAATTCTGGCGTAATAGGTCTTGTCCACATGGCGTTTGGGGGATAACAGGTAATGGGCCAGCTTACCGTCGTTGGTCAAAAGCAGCAGGCCTTCCGTATCCCGGTCGAGCCGTCCCACCGGGAACAAATCCGAACGAGCGTTCTCCGGCAAAAGTTCCAGCACTGTGTCGAGCTTTTTATCCTCGGTGGCGGAAATATATCCGGCAGGCTTATGCAGCATCCAGTACTCCACCCTGGAAAAGGACGCCTCTTTTCCGGCTACGCACACCACATCGCCGTCCTTTATCTTTGTCTCCGACTTTGTAACCCTTTCCCCGTTTACGGTAACTATGCAGCTTCGCAGCAATTTTTTTACTTCGCTCCGGGTTCCGTATCCCGCTTCGCAGAGATATTTGTCCAGACGCATGCTACCACCTCCATCCGGGATAATATTTATTCTTGAGCGTACCGTTTGCAAGCTTTCCCCAGCCTAAGGGGTACCCGTCCACACAGACCAGACACCAGCCTTTCGCCCCTCGCGCTGCCAGGTCCTCCAGATCCAACGTCTCACCCTTTAAATAGCGGAATACACGTTCATCGTCCGCTTTCAGGTCCACCGACAGGGCAAACTCCTCTTTTCGCAGATACATGGCCAGAGCCTGGCTAGGCTCAAAGCGCTTCTGTTTTACTTCGCCCAGATAGAGGCCTGTCCGCAGAAAGCGTAAGGAACGGATATTTTTATCCGTCAATGCCTCAGGCAGCACATATAATCGGCCATCGTAAAGGCGAAAACAACGGGCGTCCCATTTCACATGCAGATCCTTTGCGAAATCCAGCCATTCCTCCGGGAGCTTTTTCAGCGCACCCTTAGAGTCTGCCTTTTCCTTGTGCTTTGGTAACGTCGCGGCAGAATTATCAGAACATACATTCTTCTGCAGTAAAGCCACGAAATGTCCTTCCCCATCTAACCGATGGGGAAACAGCCGGGCTGCGCCTGCGCAGGCCCCGAGCCCCGGTGCGAAGCCAAGCGCTTCCCGTTCCTCCGGTAATGGCAACGGCAGCAGGGTGAAGCCTTCCTCTTTTATCAGCCACTCAATGGTTTCCTCATTTTCATGTTTCGAAAAGGTGCAGGTGGAATAGACTAACTGTCCGCCCGGACGCAGCAGCTTCGCCGCCGCAGTCACCACGGTTCTCTGAATTTCCGCATAATAATCCGGTCCCTTTTCCAGCCAGTCCTTCACCATGGACGGTTCCTTCCGGAACATGCCCTCGCCGGAGCAGGGGGCGTCCACGAGAATCTTGTCAAACCAGCCTTCGAAATAGGTAAGAAGCCGCTCGGGCGTCTCGCTGGTTACGAGAATATTGCCGGCGCCAAAGAGCTCCAGATTTTTAAGCAGGGCTTTTGCCCGGGAATTACTGATGTCGTTGGCAACCAGAACGCCCGTTCCACGCAGCTTTGCCGCCAGCTCCGTGGCCTTTCCGCCGGGGGCTGCGCAGAGATCCAGTACCCGGTCTCCTTCTTCGATGGGCAGACAGGCTGCCGGTGTCATGGCGCTGGGCTCCTGAAGATAATAAAGCCCGGCCGCATAGTACGGATGCTTCGATGCCTGCGCCTGTTCCTCCAGATAGAAGCCGTTTCGGGTCCAGGGAACCGCACGCAAAGAAAAGGCCGAAAGAGCCTGAAACTCCTCCGGACGCAGCTTCCCTGTATTAACACGAAGGCCGCGAAAGCCCTCGTTATGTTCATAGCTTTTCTCCCAGGCATCATATTCATCGCCCAGGAGTTCTCTCATTTCCTGTAAAAAGGATTCCGGTAATTGTAACATTTATTCCTCCGTAGGAAGCGACTGGGCCCGATAGCCCTCCGCAATCATATCCAGCTGTCGGTCGAAGCGCTCCAGCTGATCGATGTCATTCATGGCGTAGATTCGGTAAAATTCGTCCTGAATCTTTAGGATCTCCCGCTTATTGGCCACCCGGTACAGGTTCTGGATATTGTTCAGGATATCCGCCACGATGTTCGCCTGAATCCGGAAGGAGATCTGCGCGTCCATGATCTCGCTGCGCACCGTGGACATCTCATTATCCAGGGTGATGATGGCGTCCGCCGCGCTTAAAAGCCGCTCTTTGATATGCTCCGGGATATTCCGCTTGTACTTATACTGGAGGGAATGCTCCACCGTGGCCCAGAAATTCATGGCCATGGTGCGGATCTGCACCTCCATCTGCAGGCGCTTGGGGCCATCCAGGGTATCGACGGTATAGTAAAGAATGATGTGATAGCTGCGGTAACCACTGCTCTTCATTTCCCGTATGTAATCCCGCTCCTGCTTGATCTCCATATCCTTGCGGCCCCGGATAATCTCCACGACCTTATCGATGTCCTCCACGAACTGGCAGATGATGCGGATACCGGCCAGATCGTAGATCTTCTCCTCGATATCCTCCAGATCAATTTTCTTCTTCTGGCACTTATCCAGAATACTGGAAATGGTCTTGACCCGGCCATCCACCTGCTCGATGGGACAGTAAAGTCCCCGATCCCGGTGCTCCTTGATCAGGTGGTTAAACTTAGTCATGACCTCCTTGACCGCCAGCTCATAGGGATTTAAAATCTCCCGCCACAATTGTATTTCCATATACCTCTCCTTTTCAGCCGGACGCGCCCCGGGATACCGTCAGCCGGCAGTTTTCCAGATAGCGCAGAAACCAGTAGGGATTCACTGCCAGTTCCGCAAACTCTTCATTTCGAAGATAGATCCCCAGATGCAGATGCACCGGGAACTGACCGGAAGTACCCTCCTGCTTTCCGTAGCCCGTATCGCCCATATAGCCCAGAAGCTGCCCCGCATTTATGACGTCGCCTTTCTGGAACTCCTCCGCGTAGGAGGAAAGATGGGCATAATAAAAATATACGTCGTGGATGCTCCGGACACCGATTCGCCAGCCGCCCTTTTCCAGCCAGCCGACGCTCTCCACCGTACCGTCTGAGATACTGATCACCGGATACACCCCGCCTTCGTTCTCCGGCGGCATCAGATCCGTTCCCTCATGGCCGCGTGTTCCGCCATAGGTACGCTCGAAAAGCCAGCTGTTCTCATAAGTAACGGATAGGTTTTCCTCTTTCCACTGGGGAATCGGAAAATATTCCAGATCTTTCCAGATATTTTCATACAGCTCATAATAACGCCGCGCAGTTTCCTCCGGGCGCTCCTGCGCCTGAGCCGTCTTAAAAAGTCCGGCCTGTCTCCGGATATGTTCTTCCGTACCCAGAATCAACAGACCAAGACCCAGCAGCAGTAACCAAGACCCCGCAGCTGAAAGCTTACGCATCCCGCATCTTCACTCCGCATCAAAAATGCTTACTAAATATTCTATGTTTAGCGCAGCTCTTTTAGAACCTCTACCACAAATTCATAGATCCGCTTTGTAGAAGAAATACTTAAGCGCTCCTTCGGCGTATGGATATCATACAGATTCGGTCCGATGGAGACACAGTCCAGGCCTTCCATCTTGCCGCTGAACAGACCGCACTCCAGGCCTGCGTGGATGGCCATAACTTTCGGATTCCGGTCATACATTTTCTTAAATACAGACACACAGGTATCCCGAAGTTCGGACTCATGACGGTACTCCCATCCCGGATAGGAGCCCTTCTCCTCGTAGGTTCCGCCCAGGAACTCCACACAGTGGCGGAGACGGTCGCCCAGCTCCTGCTTCTCGGATTCAATGGAACTTCGGATGCTGAAGGTGGCGGTCGCCTCTTCGTTGGTAAGACGTAAGATGCCCAGGTTCAGGGACGTCTGTACCAGTCCCGGGATATCCATGCTGTCCTTGATGACGCCGTTGGGCACCATATGAAGCACATACATCAGGATGGCCGCGCACTTGGGCGTCAGGGCCTGATCGCTTGCCTTTCCTTCGGATACGAAGCTTACGGTTACACCTGCGTCGCTTGCCGCAAACTCAGTCTTGTAAATGGCGTCGAGGGTATTCAGACGCTCTTCAAAGGCCTGACATTCCTCCTCCGGCACATACAGTACCGCTTTCGTGCTGCGCGGAATCGCATTGTCCATGAGACCGCCGGACAGCCCGGCAATCCGGAAATTCACCACCTCGTCCAACCAGCAGAGCGCTCTGCCCATGAGAATATTGGAATTGCCGTGCTCTTTATGAATCTCTGCTCCGGAGTGACCGCCCTGAAGACCGTCTACGGTTACGGTGTAGCGTACGCCCTCAGTCTCCTGATAGACCGCCGGGATATGCAGAATGCCGTCCATGCCACCGGCGCAGCTCACGGTAAAGATACCCTCCTCCTCGGAGTCGATGTTGATAAGTCTGCGCCCCTTCATATGAGAAGCATCAAAATCCTTGGCGCCCAGAAGACCCACCTCTTCTCCGGTGGTAAACAGACACTCCAGACGGGGATGGGACAGGCTGTCGTCATCCAGAATCGCCAGTGCGATAGCGACCGCGATGCCGTCGTCGCCGCCCAGGGTCGTGCCCTTCGCGTAGATAAAATCGCCGTCTACGGCCACGTCCAGGGGATCCTTCGCGAAATCAATAGTACAGTCCGCCTCTTTCTCGCATACCATATCCAGATGCCCCTGGATGATGACGGTGGGTGCGTCCTCGTAACCTGCGGAAGCCTCTTTAACGATGACTACATTGTTGAACTCGTCCCGGGACGCGGATAGTCCGCGCTTCTTCGCGAATTCCATACAATATTCTGCCGCGCCGGCCTCATTTCCCGATCCTCTCGGAATCTGTGTCAGATCCTCAAAATATTCAAATACCTTCTTCGGCTCTAATCCTTCCAAAACTCGCATATTGTTCCTCCTTGCTCTCATATAGATTTCTATGAGAAAAAAATTTATTTATATGACTGTCAGTCTTATCTTACTTGCTTTTTTGCTGCTGGCTCCGGTACAGGCCGCTGCGGCTTCCTCGGAAGGACTGCTGCTGTGGTTCCACACCCTGTTGCCAATGCTGCTTCCCTTCTTTATTCTCTCCCGGCTTCTGATCGCTCTGGACGGGGTCTCTGGCATCACCCGGTTCCTTGCACCCCTGGCACGGAGCTTTTTCGGACTCTCTCCGAACGGTTCTTTCTGCCTGCTGACGGGCTTCCTGTGCGGATACCCTGTGGGAGCGAAGATCTCCGCCGATCTGGTCCGGGAGAACCGTATCACACCCGAAGAAGGCGCGTACCTGCTTACCTTTACCAATAACCCAAGTCCCGCCTTTCTCACCGGCTACTGCCTGACGGAAGCGCTGGAGCTGCCGGAGCGTGTCCCTGTTTCCCTTCTGCTGGTCTATGGCGCGCCGCTCCTCTACGCGGCGCTGACCCGTCACAGGCAGACCTTTCCGGATCTATCCATAGAAAAAAAGACATCCGGATCTCAAATCAGCTTCAAAATCGTGGATGCCTGCATCATGGACGGCCTGGAAAATATCCTGAAGCTCGGCGGCTATCTCATCCTGTTCTCCATGCTGGCAAAGCTGCTGCTTCTCCTTATCGGCTCCCTGCCGCTGTGTTCCTGCCTGACCGTCGGTCTGCTGGAAATCACAAACGGCATTGCCCTGACCGCCGCGTCACCGATTCTTACCAAGCGCGCCGCCTGGGCGCTGTCGCTCTTTATCATTTCCTTCGGCGGTCTGTCCGGTGCAGCACAGACGGAAAGCATGCTGCAGGGAACCCAGCTTTCGGTTTTAAATTATCTGAAAGCTAAAGCCGGTACGGCCCTGCTCACCGCCTGCTTCGCCATTCTGTATCTTGGACTTACTGATCTTCCTTTGGCGCTTCCTCTTCCGGCTGTTCTGTTGCGATAGCCGGTCCTAACTCTGCCCGGTTGCTTGCCAGAATCTCGTTGAAATTATTCAGAGAGTTCATCATAGATTCATAGCGTGCTGCGTGTCCTTCCATAGTCTGGCGAACCAGATTCTGCAGATTGCCCAGCATATCGTCGGTGTAGCGCATGGCCTGCATACGGAAGTTATTGGCTTCGATGGTGGCTGCATCCAGACGCTTCTGTGCCTCTGCCTCCGCGGCTGCCATAATTTCATTGGCCTGTACATACGCCTGCTGCATGATCTCATGCTCGTTGATCAATTCGGTCGTATGTATATTGGCCTCCTTGATAATCGCGTCTGCCTTCGCCTGGGCGTCTGCCAGAATGGCGTCCCGGTTAGCCAGCACTTTCTGATAACGTTTGATCTCCTCCGGAGTCTTCATGCGAAGCTCCCGCAGCAGCTCTTCAATCTCCTCTTTATTGACAATGATATTCGTCTTTGATAATGTCTGCGGCTTGCAGCCGTCAATGTACTCCTCGATCTCCTCGATGATCTGTTCGATCTTGCTGCTCATAAAACCGTTCTCCTCTCTATTTCCATTTTAGTTACGCGTAACGCTCCTTCATCCGCTCCCGGATTTTTTCTTCCACATAGGGCGGTACAAAAGCGGAAATATCGCCGCCGAAGGCTGCCACCTCCTTGACCGTCGTGGAACTAAGGTAAGCGTATTCCAGGCTGGTCGTAAGAAACAGCGTATCCAGATCCGGACTCATGATCCGATTGGTCTGGGCCATCTGCAGCTCATAATCGAAGTCCGTGATCGCCCGCAGGCCGCGCACGATAATATGGGCTTCGCATTCCTTCGCAAAATCTACCAGAAGTCCCGTAAAGGAGCGAATCTTGATATTCGGATATTCCTTTGTGACTTCTTCTAACATCTTAACACGTTCTTCCACAGAAAACAACGGAGTTTTTGCACGGTTGTTTA
>USDU01000121.1 GCA_900553635.1 uncultured Lachnospiraceae bacterium
TGTGGGTCAGCGCATTCTTCGGAATGGCTACCATCTACGGCGAGGCAACCCTGGCCCAGGAATATAAGACCAAGAAAGATGGAGAAGTGACCGGAGGACCGGTTTACTACATCCATCAGGCATTTAAAGGAACCTTTGGACGGGTGTTGGCCGTGATTTTCGCCATTTTTATTATTCTGGCCCTGGGCTTCATGGGCAATATGGTACAGTCCAACTCTATCGGCGCGGCATTTTCCGGCGTCTTTGAATCCCGGAATATCAATATCCCGCCGGTAGCCATTGGTATCATTCTGGCTGTGATTGCGGCGTTCATCTTCGTAGGCGGCACCACCAGACTGGCGGCTGTGGTAGAGAGAATCGTGCCGTTCATGGCGGGCATCTATATCGTGGGAAGCCTGATTCTGATTGGCATGAACATCACCGCACTTCCGGGCGCGTTCAAAATGATTTTCGTGGGCGCGTTCAATCCGACCGCGGTAGTCGGCGGTGCGGCAGGTATCACCGTGCGGGAAGCCATCCGTTACGGCGTGGCCCGTGGACTTTTCTCCAATGAGGCTGGTATGGGTTCCACGCCCCACGCCCACGCGCGGGCAGCGGCGAAGAATCCCCATGAGCAGGGACTGACAGCTATGATCAGCGTGTTCATTGATACATTTATCGTACTGAACCTGACCGTATTCTCTGTGCTGACCACCGGAGCCATGGATTCCGGCAAAGGCGGTATCGCCCTGACCCAGGAAGCATTTATGAGAGGCTTCGGAAGCTTCGGCGACATTTTCGTAGCGATTTGTCTTCTGTTCTTCGCCTTCTCTACCGTGCTGAGCTGGCATTTCTTCGGACAGATTAACGTGCAGTATCTGTTCGGTAAGAAAGCAGTCAAGGTTTACTCCATCATCGTTGTAGCCTTTATCATCGTAGGCTCCACCCTGAAGGTAGACCTGGTATGGGAACTGGCTGATTTCTTCAACGGTTTGATGGTTATCCCGAATGCCATGGCGCTTCTGGCCTTGAGCGGCGTGGTTGCGGGAATCAGTAAAAAATACGGAAAAAAATAAAATGAAAAAGTCCACCGTCGGCAGCGAATATATTACGATGCCGGCGGTATTTTTATGCTTTCAGGGCGGAAAAGAGAAATCTTACGCAATCCCTCATTGAAATAGGGTGGGAATGTGTGATATACTAAATCTAGTATTGAGCAGTGCGTGCGCTGCGGACTAAAAGGAGATCCGAACATGAAACGAGTATTACTGAAATTAAGCGGTGAGGCTCTCGCAGGTGAGAAGCACACGGGCTTTGATGAGGCTACGGTTTTGGGCGTGGCGAAGCAGGTCAAGACCCTGGTGGACGATGGCATTCAGGTGGGCATTGTCATTGGCGGCGGCAATTTCTGGAGAGGCCGTACCAGCGAGAATATGGAGCGTACCAAGGCGGACCAGATTGGCATGCTGGCTACGGTTATGAACTGTATCTATACCTCTGAGATTTTCCGTTCCGTGGGAATGAAGACGCAGGTATATACCCCCTTTGTATGCGGCGGTTTTGCAAAACTGTTTACCAAGGATGATGCAGTAGCGTTCCTGGAGGAGGGCGGCGTAGCGTTCTTTGCGGGCGGTACCGGACACCCCTATTTCTCCACAGATACCGGTACGACCCTTCGCGCCATTGAGATCGAGGCCGACGTAATTCTGCTGGCCAAGGCCATCGACGGCGTATACGACAGCGACCCGAAGGTGAATCCGAACGCCAAAAAGTATGACGAGATTTCCATCGCTGAGGTGGTTGACAAGCGTCTGGCTGTGATGGATCTGACCGCTTCCATCATGTGTATGGAGAATAAGATGCCGATGCTGGTATTCGGTCTTGAAGGAGAGAACAGCATCGTAGACACTGTAAGAGGTAAATTCAACGGAACCAGGATTACCGTATAAAATAAATCGGAGGATTTCAACATGGATGAGAGATTAAAAGTATATGAAGAAAAAATGACAAAGTCTTACGACGCTATGATTCGTGAGTTCACAGCTATCCGCGCAGGCCGTGCCAATCCGCATGTACTGGACAAGCTGAAGGTAGATTACTACGGAACCCCGACCCCGATTCAGCAGGTTGGTAATATCTCCGTGCCGGAGCCCAGAATGCTGCAGATTCAGCCCTGGGAGAAGAGCCTGATTAAGGCCATCGAGAAGGCGATTATGACTTCTGATTTAGGTATCACGCCGTCCAACGACGGTACTGTGATCCGTCTGGTATTCCCGGAGCTTACCGAGGAGCGCAGAAAAGATCTGGTAAAGGATATCAAGAAGAAGGGAGAGGCTGCCAAGGTAGCTATCCGCAATATCCGCCGTGACGCCAACGAAGTATTCAAAAAGCAGAACAAGGCCAATGAGATTTCCGAGGATGATATGAAGGATCTGGAGACCAAGACACAGAAGATGACGGACAAATACATTGCTGATATTGATAAGGCAGTGGATGAGAAGTCCAAGGAGATCATGACCGTATAAGGGTCTTTACGCAAAAAAATAAGAGGGGACGGGTGGTGTATTTGTGCTGCCCGTCCCATTGTGCGATTCAAGGACATTGTATACAATGCCGCAACAGACACATGGAGGAAGTAAAAATATGGAAAAAGATATCAAGATTCCGCAGCATGTGGCCATCATTCTGGACGGTAATGGCCGCTGGGCCAAATCCAAAGGCATGCCCCGCAACTACGGCCATGCCCAGGGAGCCAAAACGGTGGAAACCATCTGCCGGGAAGCCTGGAATATGGGCATCAAATACCTGACAGTTTACGCCTTTTCCACAGAGAACTGGAAGCGTCCCCAGGACGAGGTGGACGCGCTGATGAAGCTTCTGCGGAACTATATGAAGAACTGTCTGAAGACCGCGGAGAAGAATCACATGCGGGTTCGCGTGATCGGCGACAAGACCGGACTGGCGGAGGATATCCGGAAGAGTGTGGCGGAGCTGGAGGAGGCGTCGAAGGATAACGACGGCCTGAATTTCCAGATTGCCATTAACTACGGCAGCCGGGACGAAATGGTACGAGCCATGAAGAAAATGGCGGCAGATCGGGACGCTGGAAAATTAAGCGCAGCGGATATCAGCGAGGAGACCTTTGCGGAGTATCTGGATACCGCAGGCATCCCGGATCCGGATCTTCTGATCCGCACCAGCGGGGAGCAGCGGCTGTCCAATTATCTCTTATGGCAGCTGGCTTATTCCGAGTTTTATTTTACCGACATACACTGGCCGGATTTTTCCAAAGAGGAGCTGGAAAAGGCTGTTCTGGCATATAATAAGCGTGACCGGCGTTACGGCGGCGTAAGGGAGGAATAAGATGAAGTCGTTTTTTACAAGGCTGATAAGCGGTATTGTACTGCTGGCGATTATTATTTCCACCGGTATCGTGGGCGGCCCGGTGCTGTTCGGATTCACACTGCTGATTTCCCTGATTGGATACTGGGAGTTCCTGAAGGTATTTGGCCTGGAGAAAAAAGCGCCGGGTATCTGGGGCATGATTTTCGTGGTGCTTTATTACGGAACTGTATACATGGGCGAGGCTCTGAATCTGGCGGGTCCGCTGTTTCTGGTCACTTTCCTGATGGTGCTGATGAGCGTCTATGTGGTGACCTTTCCGAAGTATAAGACTGATGAAATTACTGCGCCGTTTTTCGGACTGGTCTATGTGGCGCTGATGCTTTCATTTCTGTACCAGACCCGTATGGTTCCCATTGAGGGAAAGAATACGCCTATCGTGTATTTCCTGATTTTTATCTGCTCCTGGGGCTGCGATACCTGCGCCTACGCGGTGGGTATGCTCATCGGAAAGCACAAAATGGCTCCGATTTTGAGTCCGAAGAAATCCATTGAGGGCGGCATCGGCGGTATCGTGGGCGCGGCGCTTTTAGGCGCCATCTACGGTATGATTTTTGACCTGGACATCCGGGGCTGCGTGATTCTGTGCGCGGCAGGCGGAGCAGTATCCCAGATTGGCGATCTGGCGGCTTCCGCGATCAAGCGAAATCATAACATTAAGGACTATGGACATCTGATTCCGGGTCATGGCGGTATTCTGGATCGGTTCGACAGTGTTATTTTTACCGCACCGATTATTTATGCGCTGACCCTGCTGGTGTTCAGTCGATAAGTTCCAAAAGACAATGAGGAGAATACGATGAAAAAAATAGCAATCTTGGGCTCTACGGGCTCCATCGGAACCCAGACCCTGGAAGTGGCGAGAAATAACGGTGATCTGGAGATTGTATCTCTGGCAGCCGGAAGCAATATCAAAAAACTGGAAGAGCAGATTAGGGAATTCCATCCCCGTCTGGTGGCAGTCTGGACTGAGGAAAAGGCGAAGGAGCTGCGCGACGCGGTAAAGGATCTGGACGTGAAGGTGGTATCCGGTATGGATGGCCTCATAGAGGTCTGCACCCTGCCGGAGGCGGAAATTGTCGTGACGGCCATTGTGGGAATGATAGGAATCGTTCCTACTATCGCGGCCATGAAGGCAGGAAAGGATATCGCGCTGGCCAATAAGGAAACATTGGTAACCGCAGGGCATATCATTATACCACTGGCGAAAGAGACCGGCGTGAAAATTCTGCCGGTGGACAGCGAGCACAGCGCCATTTTCCAATGCCTGAACGGTGAAAACCGCAGCCAGCTTAAGAAAATTCTGTTGACAGCCTCCGGCGGACCTTTCCGTGGAAAGAAGCTGGAGGATCTGAAGAATATCCAGGTGGAGGACGCCCTGAAGCATCCCAACTGGGCCATGGGCCGGAAGATTACCATCGATTCTTCTACTCTGGTGAATAAGGGTCTGGAAATGATGGAGGCCAAATGGCTTTTTGGCGTGGAACCAAAGGATATCCAGATCGTGGTACAGCCCAAAAGCATCATCCATTCCATGGTGGAATTTGTGGACGGCGCGGTGATTGCCCAGCTTGGCACACCGGATATGAAGCTGCCGATTCAGTATGCCCTGTATTACCCGGAGCGGCGTTTTCTGCCGGGTGATCGTCTGGATTTCTGGAAATTGCAAGAGATTACCTTTGAAAAGCCGGATATGGAAACGTTCCGGGGGCTGAAGCTTGCCTTTGACGCAGCTGCGGCGGGCGGTTCCATGCCTACGGTCTACAATGCGGCCAATGAGCGGGCGGTAGCCAAATTTCTGGATCGGAAGATTGCGTATCTGCAGATTCCGGAGATTATCGAGACCTGTATGGGGCATCATAAAGTAAAAGAGAATCCGTCTGTGGAAGAGATTCTGGATACAGAGCAGGCGGTATACGAATTTATCGAAAGCAGGTGGTAAGTTGAAGATTATACTTGCGCTTCTGATATTCAGCCTGATCGTGCTGTTTCATGAGTTTGGTCATTTCCTGCTGGCGAAGCGGGGCGGTATCGGCGTGACAGAGTTTTCCTTAGGGATGGGGCCAAGACTGTTCAGCAAGCAGATTGGCGAGACCAGATATTCCGTAAAGCTTCTGCCCTTCGGCGGTTCCTGCATGATGGTGGGAGAGGACGGGGAGAGCAACGAGGAGAATTCCTTTGGCAGCAAGTCCGTCTGGACCCGGATTTCCGTGGTGGCGGCAGGCCCCATTTTCAACTTTATACTGGCTTTTTTCCTGGCTCTGTTCATCGTCGGCAGCATCGGCTATGACGCGCCGGATATCGTGGCGGTCATGGACGGCTATCCGGCGGCGGAGGCGGGCATGCAGCCGGGAGACCGGATTGTGCAGATGAATAAGACACATATCCACGTGTACCGGGAGGTCAGTCTCTACGTGCAGATGCATCAGGGAGAGACTGTGACTGTGACCTATGAGCGGAATGGCCAGCGCCACGCGGTGACACTGGAGCCGAAAATGAGCGAGTATGGCACGTATCTGCTGGGCTTTCAGGGCTCCGGTGTGCGGACAAAAGGAAATGTTTTCCAGACGGTATATTACAGCGCTTATGAGGTGAAATACTGGATCAGCACCACGCTGAAGAGTCTGGCTATGATGTTCCACGGCCAGGTGAGCGCCGACGATATTTCCGGTCCGGTGGGAATTGTGAATACCATTGGAGAAACCTATGAGGCCAGCAAGTCGGACGGCGGTTTCTACGTATGGCTGAATATGCTGAATATTTCGATTCTCCTGTCAGCCAACCTGGGCGTGATGAATCTGCTGCCGATTCCGGCGCTGGACGGCGGACGGCTGGTGTTTCTCTTTCTGGAAGTCCTGCGACGCGGTAAACGAATCGACCCGGAGAAGGAAGGCATGGTGCATTTTGTGGGGCTGATGCTTCTGATGGCATTGATGCTGGTGGTAATGTTCAATGATTTCCGGAATATTTTGTAGAAGCATTGAAAAAGGATGCTTCAAAAAGGAAAAAATGCCGAGATGAACGGAAAACGGAAAATACGGACTGTGAGCAGATGTACCGAAGTATAAGAAAACGGGAAGGACTTTTGAGAGCCTTCCCGCTTTTGTTTGTCAATGCAATATTTTATAAAAGTACCATGGAAATGATCACGGTCAGGATTCCGCACACGCCGATGGCCAGGCCGCTCATGGCGCCCTCGGTCTCGCCAAACTCAATGGCTTTCGAGGTGCCCACTGCATGGCTGCAGGCTCCAATGGCCAGACCGGCGGTAATCGGGTTCTTTACCCGGAAAAGCTTGATCAGATACGGGGCCAGGATGCTGACCAGGATGCCGGTGAAGATCACCGCGATGACGGTCACCGGCACGATGCCGCCGTGGGTCTGGCAGACCTCCACCGCGATGGGAGTGGTGATGGATTTCGGAAGCAGGGAGGCAGTCATGGCCTTGTCCAGGCCGAACAGCTTGCAGAGCACATAGACGCTGCCCATGGAGGACAGAGAGCCCGCGGTGCAGCCCACCAGAATCGGGATGGCATTTTCCTTCAGAAGCTGAAGCTTCGTGTAGATGGATACCGCCAGGCAGGCTGTGGCCGGAGCCAGGAACATATTGATGACGGCGCCGCCTTCGTTGTAGCTGTCATAAGGAATGTCGAACACCAGCAGAATAATCACGATTATGAGGATTGCAATCAGCAGCGGGTTGCAGAAAGGCGATTTCAGCTTCTTCTGAAGCTTTTCTCCGGCCCAAAAGGCCAGAATGCTGAGCGCAATTCCGAAATAGGGGGAAGCCCAAAGTTCACTCATGACGGCCTCCTTTCCTGCGGGAAAGCAGATACATGGTGAAACGCACGCTGTAGGCTGTGGCCGCAAAAGTAATGATGGTAGTCAGTACACAAATCAGCAGCAGGGGCAGCCAGTTGGCCTTCAGAATATCCAGATAATTGATGACATTCACGCCTGCCGGGATAAAGAAGAAAGCCATGTTGGCCAGCAGAAAGTCCGATTTCTCCCGGATATGGTCAATCTTCAGAAGTCCGGTCAACAGAAAAAGAAAGAGCAGAATCATACCGATGACGCTGGCCGGAAGGGCAAAGGGCAGAAATTGCTCGATCAACACGCTGAGGGCGCAGATGGAGAAAATAATTCCAACTTGTTTGATAATCTTCATAATAGAACTCCTCTCTTGTCTCATACCAAAGTCGGATATAAAATCGCTTCTTATCATACACCAAAGCCCAAAATTCTACAAGAAGCAAGTTATATTTTCATAAAAAAAAGCGAAATATGCACGGCGCATCCTAAAATTAAAATTTTTGTGCTATAATGTACCTATGAAAAAGACGCAGGCAACAGAAATGGACGAACTACATATC